>NZ_JAVBIG010000013.1:0-36977 GCF_032821655.1 Corynebacterium sp. CTNIH16
CACACCGAGGATTTCCCGTCGGGGGCTAGATATATGCTTCCGGAGCATATACTTTCCGGAAACCTACAGGTCAATCCGTGAAAATCCGCGATTCCGGACACACTTTTTGACCCTTAACCCCTCCTCGGCCTGATGCTATGGCTAGGCTCTGGCGTTTTCTGGCTCTTCCTGGTCGGCTTGGGTATTGGTCTCGCCGCATCCCCGCTGGTGAAGCTGGCTGCTGATCCTTCGCGTTCGCGCAGGCGTCGTGATAGTTCCTTTCGCGACTAGGCTCGCGCCTCACCCCGCCTCCCTACGTCGCAAAATTCTTAGGCAACCCCTTTATAAAATGCAGGACACTTATAAAGCTTCCACAGTAACCTTCCAGACTCTCTTAGTAGAAAAAGAAAGTCTTTATTAATAAGGGGACTGCGGCAACGCGCTCCCCTCTGTCTTGAAGGAGAACGCCCGGTGTCCGCATCTTCGCGCATCGTTGGGCTTGATATAGCCCGCTCACTTGCCATTATTGGCATGGTAGTCCTGCACATGGCCTCCCTCGTGTGGCATACCAAAGTCATTCTCAACGGCCTGCCTGCCGCGTTTTTCGCCATCTTGGCTGGCGTCACATTGATGATCATTGCCCGAAGTTTCACGGTGACGACGCTTCTGCGCATCCTCGCCCGAGGCTGCATAATTACACTCATCGGCCTCGCGCTACTGCCCCTAGGGGGAGAGATTCAGGTCGTCCTAGTAGTAATCGGCATCACCATGATGCTGCTGTGCTGGGTTCCCCCATTGCACTGGGTCTGGAAGCTAATCCTATTCGCTGCGGCCACCGTAGCCGCGACCGTGAAATACGCTCCGCTGACCCTACCGCAGGTATACCCACTGCTGGCCTATGTCGCTTATTTCCTCGCCGGCATGCTGCTCTATGAAATCTATATTCGCAAGCAAGGCGCAACCGCGCAGTGGGCTTCCACTGCTATAGCCGGCATCGTTGCCGCTATCGGATTTTATTTCCGCTTTACTACGGACATTCCTGGCTGGCTACGTTTTACCGGCCACACCGGCGTCGTGGGCGAGATCGTGCTGTCCATTGCCGTCGCTGCAGTCGTCCTACACCTCTGCCTGCTTGCTGGTCGAGCTGCGCCCAAGCTGGCCTATCCCTTTGCGGCGCTGGGCGCGATGTCACTGAGCATCTACATCCTGCACGTGCTCACCGCCTATTACTGGCAAAGCCACATCGCCCTGCACAACACCGCCTGGGCCTGTGCCTTCATCGCCCTCTTCCTCGTTATCGCAACCCTGTGGCGCCGCCTGATAGGGAAGGGGCCGGCCGAATGGGCCGTCGCCAAAGTTATTGCCATCGCCGTTCCTGCTGGAAAGAAGGACTAATCATGCAGCACAAAATCTTCCCTGCCTTGCTCGCCGCCAGCATCGTGGCACTGACTGCCGCCCCGGCCACTGCACTTGAACACGGCGAACCAGCTACGGACTCCCAGGAGGCCCATACTGTCGCCCAACTCAAGATAGGACGCGTGGGTAGTTTTGGTGATTGTACTGGTACTCTCGTGGCCGCCCAATGGGTGCTCACCGCACGCCACTGCCTCGAGTCCGTGAATAATAAGGGCACCCAAGCCCGCATCAACGGAACCACCTACGACGCTGATTCGTGGGCGCTGTCCCCGCTTTCCGACGCCGCCCTTCTCCACCTCACCGTCCCTGTCACCGATACAAAACCCGCAGAGATTTCCACCCAAGTTCCTGAACCAGGTAAACGCGGCACTCTCTACGGCTGGAGCAGTAGTTCTTCTATGGCGCGCCGCGGTCAGCTGCCTCAAGCGGAAATGGAAGTGGCCGAGCTCCTCGGCGGTAGCCCCGCCGAACCTGCTGGCGCGGACGCTGGCGCGGGCGCCGCCACGGACGCTGGTGAGGATGCCGATGGTGGAGAAAGCGTTCCCGCGGCTGAGGCCATGCCGGGACTTAAAATGCCGGAGGGTACGGAAAGCGTGCCAGCCAGCGAGGCGATGCCGGGTGGGGCGCCAGATGGCCCGATGCCACTAATTGAAAGCGCCATTCTCGACGTACACTCCACCGGCCGAGCCGGCATGCAGGGTGGTGACTCCGGCGGCCCCTTCTTTGTAGACGGTAAGCTCGCCGGACTCGCCACGGCGGGCACCGCGAACGGGGACCCAGACCTGCCTTCGCCTAGCGCGGCTATTACCACGCTGGCCGGCACCAAGGAGTGGATCGAGGCAGTAGTGAGCGGGCGCGATAAGGAAGCGATTCTCACCGCGGAAACCACTCCCGAACCGCCGAAAACCCCGCAGACCAGCGCCGACCGCGCTTGGCTTTATGCCGTAATAGCAGCGCTAGGTCTTATTGCCGCCGCAGTAGTATCCCGCATTCCTGGCCTGCGGGGGCGAAAGCGCTAGAAAATCTCGATGCGCCCGCCCAGGGACTCGGATTGGCGCAGCTGTGCCACCCACTTCGGGCCGCCTGGGTGCAGGCGCAGCACCGGGCGGGAAGAAATCTTGACCGGGGAGACCGATTCCTTGCGCGCGCCGGAACGGGCATCGATGCGGGTGCGGGCGCGATAGCCGGCGTCGGAAAGCTCAGCGATGGAAGGTTCGGGGGAGTCGAGCTTTTCTCGGGCATCGCGCAGCAAGTCCAAGGCCTCGTCCAAAGCCTCCACCAGCGCCGGCGCATTGGTCTCGCACATCTGCTGCACCAGCTCCGGGTGCGTGCCAGCCACGCGGGTAGCGTCCTTGAAGGAACCGGCAGACAGGGACTGTGCCAGGATTCCGCCGTTATCGCCCACCACGGCGAGGATCTCCGCAAAGACGTGCGGCAGGTGGGAAATGCGCGCCACCGCGGCATCGTGATTAGCCACGCGGATAGGAACCGCCTCTGCGTGCACCATCTGGGTCATGCGCACGACCTCGGTGAAGGTCTCAATCCACTGCTTCGGAATCTTTTCCCCGCGCGCCTCACACTCGGCGGCGTAGTCATAGGTAATGCCCCACGCCGCGCGGCGGAACAGGTCCTTCTGCGAGTTATCCCAACCGGACTTGGACGTGCCCGCCATCGGGTGGCCGCCCACGTAGCGCGACTCCATTCCGCGCTCCAGTACCTGCTGGCGTACGGCTGTCTTCACGGAAACGACGTCCGTAATACCGCAGCTCGGCGCGTGCTCCTGAATGGCGTCGAGCACCTCGCCCACCGCGCCCATAGGCACGGCTATGACAATGAGCGCGTTCTCCGTCTCCGCGCGGGTCAAAATCGCCGGAAGATCATCGGTGACGTCAAAACCCTGCTTTACTGCAGTGCGGGCGCCGGACGTGGAGTGGTTGTAGCCAAAAACGGGGTGATTATATCCGGCGAGATCGCGCAGCAAAGAGCCGCCGATGAGGCCGAGGCCAATAATGCAGATAGGGCGTTGAACATCTTGAGAACTCACGATGACAATTGTGGCACAACACGACTAATCTCACGAGGTATGAGCAACGAAAATTACTCCTTCGCAGTAACCGTCGCCCGCAACGCGGGCCAATGGCTGGTGCGCAGCTTCAACGATGACTTTGAGGATCCGCAGACCTCCATCAATGCGGTGCGCAGCCTGCGTTCCGAGGGCGCTGCGTTCGCGCTGCTGTGCGTGGAGGATGCCTATTTTATTGCCGTGCGCCCAGTGCCGGGCGGGGTAAAGATGCTCATCTCGGACGCCACCTATGGTGTCGACGATGACTTCGCCGCCGATTTCATGGATATCAACGATCATGAAATCCCGGATGTAGACCCCGAAGAGGCCGATCCTTATGGCGAGGGCGATTTCGATATCTTCGCTGACCTTGGTTTATCCGAGGACCAGGTGGGCTACATCATTGACAATGATGAGGACTGGCCTTCCGATATGTTGCTGCGCATCGCCGGCGAGCTCGGCTTTGGCGATGAGTTGGAAGACGTCATTGATAACGCCTGAGCCCTTGCTGCGCGCTGAGGCTCGGATGCGCCGCGCCCTCGACGTCGCCAAGCGTACGCCGGCCGGCGACGTCCCCGTGGGTGCGGTGCTTTACGACGCCACCGGAACCGAACTTGCCACCGGCGTCAACCGCCGTGAAGAGCTTGCGGACCCCACCGCCCACGCCGAGGTCGAGGCCATTCGCCAGGCCGTCCGCGTGCACGGCGATGGCTGGCGGCTTTCCGGCTGCGAACTCGTCGTCACCCTAGAACCCTGCGCCATGTGTGCCGGCACTCTGCAGGCCGCGCGGGTGTCCTCTGTGGTCTTCGGCGCCTTCGAGCCCAAGACCGGCGCGTGCGGCTCGCTTATCGATGTCCTGCGTGCCCCCACCGCCCCCTTCACCCCGCAGGTCCGCGGCGGCGTCCTCGAAGGTGAATGCGCTGGGTTGCTCCGAAACTTCTTCGACGGCCTGCGCTAAACGTGCGTACACTGGTGGTCATACAACAACCGTCTACTCAAAGGAGTGAACATGGGCGATTTGGAAAACAAGAAGGATGGCCTTGTAGGCAAGGCAAAGGAAGCCTACGGCGAAGCTACCGACAACAAGGACGTAGCTAACGAGGGCAAGGCCGACCAGGTCACCTCCGAGGCTAAGGACAAGCTGTCTGACGCTGCCGAAGGCATCAAGGACAAGGCCAACGAGGTTATCGGTGGCCTGAAGGACGACTAATCCTCGTCCCCGTTTCTCATATCGCTGCGCTAGCACCCCGCCGGCGCAGCGATTTTGTCGCTCGGGCCCACTCCCGTAATCTGGAAAGCGGTGGCGTGTCCGAGCGGCCGAAGGTGATCGCCTCGAAAGCGATTGTTGGGTAACCCCCAACCGCGGGTTCAAATCCCGCCGCCACCGCACCGGGATCCCGGCCTGTTTACGCAGGTCGGGATTTTCTTTTGCCCAATTTTCCGGCAGGCGCGGGGAATCCGGCTGGCTGGCCGCCAGCTGTGAAAACTGGGACGCAGGTGGCTTCGCGATAGGGGATTGTGGGGTATGGCCACTACACTAGGGCAAAGTTCAACCCGTCCCCCACGCGAATGCGAAGGTACATCTACCCGTGGCTAAATTGCTTTATCGTCTTGGGCGCTGGTCTTTCCTCCATAAGTGGAAGGTCATCGTGGCATGGCTGCTGCTACTCGCCGCAGTCGGCGGTGCCGCCGCCTTGCTGATGAAACCGATGACGAGCGAGTTCTCCATCAAGGGAACCCCGTCCATCGACGCCACCTACAAGACCATGGACCTCTTCCCAGAGGGCGGCAATCCTGCCAACTCGCCCTCGGTCAACGTGGTCTTCAAGGCCCCAGACGGCCAGAAGCTTTCTGATCCCGCAAACCGCGAGGCCATCGACGCCACCATCTCCTACCTCGAGGACAACCTAGAGATGGGCGATACCACGCGCTTTGGCAACCCGCTTGAGGTCTCGCCTCGATTGCAGGACCAGGTGATCCACCAGTTCACGGACATGGGATTGCCGGAAGCATCCGCCCGCGCGGACGCGGACAACCTCGCCATGGTCAATGATGACGAGACCATTGCCTATACCACCTTTAATTTCGACGCCGAGTCGCCCTATAGCGTGGAGCAGGCCGATAAAGACACCGTTACCGAGGCGATGAATATTGCCCGCGACCGCGGCCTCACCGTAGAGGGCAATGGTGCCGGCTTTGGCGATGAAATCGCGGTCAATTCCACCTCTGAGATCATCGGCCTCGGCGTTGCCTTTATCGTGCTCATCTTTACCTTCGGCTCCCTGGTGGCCTCGGGTATGCCTTTGGTGTCCGCCGTCATCGGCGTGGGACTAGGCGCGCTGGGAATGTTGATTGCCACCCACTGGATTGAGCTCAATAATATGACCCCGGTCCTGGCCATCATGATTGGCTTAGCCGTGGGCATTGACTATGCGCTGTTTATCCTTTCGCGCTACCGCGCCGAGCGCCGCCGCATGGATGGGCCCGATGCCGCAGGCATGGCGGTGGGAACCGCCGGCTCCTCCGTGGTCTTTGCCGGCGCGACCGTCTTTACTGCGCTTTTTGCGCTTCTCATTGCAAGCATCGGCTTCCTGACGGCCATGGGCTTGGCCGCTGCCGGCACCGTCGCCATCGCCGTATTGGTGTCGCTTACGCTCATCCCCGCGATGCTGGGCGTGCTGGGCGATAAGGCCTTCAATGGCCGCATCCCCGGCGTGGCCGGCAACCCGACCCGCAAGGGCAAGCGCCGCCGTGGTCCCACCATGGGCAACCGCTGGGTGCGCCTGGTCCAGAAGGTCCCCGGCCTGGCCATGGCGCTGGTTGTCCTCTCCCTGGGCGCGATGACCGCGCCGGTGCTGGACATGGAGCTCGCCCTTCCGGCCGATACCACCTCCAATCCCGATACCACCCAGCGCAAGGCCGCCGATATCATGTCCGAGGGCTTCGGCCCCGGCGTCAACGGCCCCTTCCTCGCCGTGGTCGATGCCCACACGGTCAACGCGGATGCCGGCGCCCTCGCCCCGCTTGTCGACGCCCAATCCCAGCCCGAACCAGCCCCTGCACCAGACGCGGAGGCCGCGCCCGAGGGCGCTGCACCAGAGGACGTTGTGCCAGAGGACGCAGCCCCTGAGCAGCCGCAGCTGGATCAGCCCGCGGCCGAGGCCGAGCCGGAGATTGCCCCGGCCGCCGAGGTAGTAGACACCTCCGCAGACGCTGCGGACAATTCCTCGCCGGAGGACAAGGCCGCGCTCGCGTCCTTCCTATACACCGCGGACCAGCTCAAGGGGCTGGGCGGCGTGAAGCACGCGCAGATCGTCGGCTTGAGTAAGGACCAGCGCGCCGCGCAGATCATGGTCACCCCAGAAACCGCGCCGACGGACGCCGCGACGGTCAACGTCGCGCACGCGCTGCGCTCGGCTACTGGCGAGATCGAAGACGCCACCGGCACCGACATCGGCCTGACCGGCCTAACCGCCGTGCAGCTCGATATCACCGAGCGCCTCGAGGAAGCCATGGCGCCGTACCTGGCCATCGTCGTGGGCCTGGCCATCGTGCTACTGCTGTTGGTCTTCCGCTCCATCCTGGTGCCGCTGGTTGCGGGCCTGGGCTTCCTCCTGTCCGTCGGCGGCGCCTTCGGCCTGACAGTGCTGGTCTGGCAGGAAGGCCTGTGGAACCTAGTTCCCGCACCGGGCCCGCTGATTTCCTTTATGCCCATCTTCCTCATCGGCGTGACTTTCGGCCTAGCGATGGACTACCAGGTCTTCCTGGTCACCCGCATGCGCGAGCATATCTCGCGGCATCCGGAGGGCACCGGCGGGCGATATAGCGCCGTCGACGAGGCCACCATCACCGGCTTTACCCAGGGCGCCCGCGTGGTCACGGCCGCGGCCATCATTATGATTTCGGTCTTCGTGGCCTTTATTAACCAGCCCCTGCCCTTCATCCAGATTTTCGGCTTTGCTTTGGCCGCCGGCGTGCTATTCGACGCCTTCTTTATCCGCATGACCCTCGTCCCCGCCACCATGTTCCTCATGGGCCGCGCGACGTGGTGGATGCCGAAGTGGTTGGCGAAGATTCTGCCCACCCTGGATATCGAAGGCACCGCCCTGGAAGAAGAATGGGAAGCTAAACACGCCACCCCGGCCCCAACCCCTAGCCCTGCAGACAAGGAAGAAGAGTAAAGATGGACTTGAGTTTCGACGTCGGCAAGCGTCTGCCCGAAGGCCCCGGCAAGCACGGCCGCAGTGGTGTCATCCACACCCCGCACGGTGATATCCAGACCCCGGCCTTCATCCCGGTGGCGACCAAAGCCACGGTCAAGACGCTTACCCCGGAGCAGATTCGCGCCACCGGTGCGCAGGCCATCTTGTCGAATGCGTACCACCTCTACCTGCAGCCGGGCCACGACATCGTGGACGAGGCCGGCGGTGTGGCCGAGTTTGAAAACTGGCACGGCCCGACCTATACCGACTCCGGCGGATTCCAGGTCATGTCGCTGGGAGTGGGCTTCAAAAAGGTCCTTGCGATGGACATTGCGGATCTCAGCGATAAGGACATCCGCGCCGCCAAAAAGGAACGCATGGCGCAGGTGGACGAGGACGGCGTGGATTTTAAATCCGTCATCGACGGCTCCAAGCACCGCTTTACCCCCGAGAAGTCCATGCAGATCCAGCACGGGCTGGGCGCGGATATCATGTTCGCCTTCGACGAGCTGACCACGCTCGTTGATACGCGCACTTACCAGGAAGAATCGGTCGCGCGCACGCACCGCTGGGCCAAGCGCTGCCTGGATGAGCACGATCGCCTCACCCGCGAGCGCGCCCACCGCCCGAAGCAGTCGCTGTGGGGCGTTGTTCAAGGCGCGCAGTACGAGGACCTGCGCCGCCAGGCCACCCGCGGCCTGCTCGACCTCGACCGCGACGCCCGCGAGGACGGCAAGCGCGGCTTCGGCGGCTTCGGCATCGGCGGCGCGCTGGAAAAGGAAAACTTGGGCACCATCGTCGGCTGGGTGTGCGATGAGCTACCTGAGGACAAGCCGCGCCACTTGCTAGGCATCTCCGAGCCGGACGATATCTTTACCGCCGTCGAGGCCGGCGCCGATACCTTCGACTGTGTGGCGCCCACCCGCTTGGCGCGCCGTGGCGGCGTCTACACCCTTGACGGCCGCATGAACCTCACTAATGCGCGCTTCAAGCCGGATTTTGCCGGCGTGGACGAGGAATTCGGCGGCTACGTATCCGAGAATTACTCCCGCGCCTACCTGCACCACCTGCTCAAGGCGAAGGAATTCCTCGCCGGCACGCTGTGCACTATCCACAATGTGGAGTTCATGATTCGCTTGGTGGATAATATCCGCGCCGCCATCGACGGCGGATATTACGAGGCCTACCGCGATGAATTCCTCGGCCGCTATTACGCTGGCAAGTAGTCCTCGCGCTTCTTCACCCACTTAATGACCGCGGCCGTCACCGGCAGCATGACGGCCTCCATCAGGGTCTTCCACACGAAGCCCACGATGACGTAGTTGATAAATCCGCCCACGGTGTCTACGCCGATGACCGGTGCGGCGATGGCGCAAAACAGCAGCGTATCGCCGAACTCGCCCACCACGGTGGAGGCGATAAGGCGCGCAAAGAGGCCCTTTTCGCCCGAGCGCTTCTTCATCGCGGTCAGCGTCCAGGCGTTGAGCAGCTGACCCACCAGGTAGCCGGCCAGCGAGGCGGCCAGAATCTGCGGCATCAGACCAAGCGTGGCGGCGAAGGCCTCCTGGCCCTCGTAGAAATCGGCCGCCGGCAGCCAGATGGCGATATAGAAGCACACGGCCGCCAGGATGGCCATCGCGAAACCAATATAGACTGCACGCCGCGTGGATTTGAAGCCATAGCACTCGGAGAGCACGTCGCCGACGATATAGGCCAGCGGGAAGAGGAAGAAGGCGCCGTCGGTCACCAGCGGGCCGAGCTGGACGCCCTTGGTGGCGTTGATATTAGAAATCAGGAAGGTCACCACAAACACGGTGACCAGCCAGGGGTAGAGGGTGGAGCGGACGGGAATGAAGCGCACCTCAGCGCCGTTCGTTTTTTCCATGCCCGCCATTGTGCCAGCCCGTAGACTGTGGGCATGAATTCCGTGACCACCGGTGCCGGCCGCTATGCGCCGAGCCCCTCGGGCGATCTGCACTTCGGCAACCTCCGCACGGCGCTTCTGGCGTGGCTTTTTGCCCGCTCGACAGGGCGGCGCTTTGTGGTGCGCGTGGAGGACATCGATAAGCAGCGCTCCTCCCAGGAATCGGCCGAGCGTCAGTTAACGGACCTGCGCGCGCTCGGACTGGATTGGGACGGCGAGGTTATCTACCAGCACGATCGCGACGCTGCCTATGAGCAAGCCTTGGCCCAGCTGCCCACCTACGAGTGCTATTGCTCGCGTAAGGACATTCGCGAGGCCTCCCGCGCCCCGCACGCCATCCCCGGACAGTACCCGGGCACCTGCCGCCACCTCACCGAGGACCAGCGCGCGGCCAAGCGCGCCGAGCTCGCGGCCCAGAATCGCCAGCCCGCCCTTCGCCTGCTTGCCGACGTCCCCACTTTCACCATCCACGACGCCCTCCACGGCACCTATACGGGCGAGGTTGATGATTTCATCCTGCGCCGCGGCGGCCAGGACACCGGCTGGGCCTATAACTTGGCCGTTGTCGTCGACGATGCCTATCAAGGCATCGACCAGGTGGTCCGCGGCGATGATCTGCTCTCCTCCGCGCCGCGCCAGGCTTATCTCGCCTCGTTGCTCGGCATCGAACCGCCGGAGTACATCCACGTCCCGCTCGTGCTCAATGAATCCGGCGAGCGCCTGGCTAAGCGCGATGGGGCGGTGACTATGCGGGAGATGGGGGAGGAGGGGGACGTCGTCAAGCAGTTGGCGGCCTCGCTGGGGTACGAAGCTCACAGTGCCGCGGAGCTGCTCGCGCAATTCGCGCCCGACCGTTTAAGCCCTGAGCCTTATATCTGGCGGGGGTAAAATCTGAGCCCATGGATGTTCTTCTGGTGCTCATTGGGCTCATGCTGCTGACTGTGTTCGTCGTCGCCATCGGTGACAAGATTGGGCTGCCGTGGCCGGCCCTGCTGACTATCATTACCGCCTGCGCGGTCTTCGTGCCCGGCCTGCCCCAGTTCGAGCCGCCCACCGAGCTCATCCTGCCTATTTTCCTGCCGCCGCTGCTGTGGGCGCTGGCCCGGCGCACCTCGTGGGGTGTTATCCGCGAGCAATGGGTGACCATCTTGAGCCTGTCCGTGCTGCTGGTGGTCGCCACCACGCTGGCCGTTGGCTTCACAGCCTATGCCTTCCTGCCGGGAATTAGCCTGGCCGCCGCCATCCTCATCGGCGCGGCCATCGCCCCGCCGGACCCCGTCGCCGTTGACGCCGTGGCCGAGCCCGCCGGCATCCCGCGGCGCATCATCACTACCTTGCAAACTGAAGGCCTATTTAACGATGCCGCCTCTATCGTCGCTTTCAATCTTGCCTTGACGGCCGTAACCCAAGGCGATGATCTCTCCTTTGGCGGCGGCGTGCTCAACTTCTTCTACTCCGCATTCGTCGCGGGAGGCCTGGGATGGGGCGTCGGCCGGCTAGTAGCGCTGTTTATCACCCACGTCCACGACGTCACCGCGCGCAACGCGCTGACCTGGGTGACGCCGTTCGCCGTCTACCTCATCTCGGAAGAGCTCGGCGCCTCCGGCGTTATCGCCGTGGTTATCGCGGCCGTCGAGCTAAGTTCGAGCGCCGATATCCAGGCCGAGGACCGTCTTTCCGGCCAGTCCTTCTGGGAGACCATCGAACTGCTCTTTACCGGCGTGGCCTTCGGACTCATTGGACTGACGGTCAATACCGCCATTGGGGAAGTGGGCTCGGACCTGTGGCACTCCGTGGTGGTGGGCGTCATTTTGTCCCTCGTGGCCTTTGTCGTCCGCTTGGTGTGGATGTACATCTATTACCGCATCAACGTCTCCCGCGGCCGACCGCGCGTGGCGCCGTTGCGCTTGCAGGAGGTGCTGCTGATGACCTGGTCCGGTATGCGCGGCCTCGTCACCCTGGCGCTGGTTTTGTCGATTCCGGCCGGCGTGTTCAGCTTCCACCACGAGCTCGCGGTCATTGCGCTGACCGTCTTGTTGGTCACGATGGTGGTGCCCGGCCTGCTGCTGCCGTGGTTGATGGAGCGCCTCGATCTTACGGAGGCCTCCCAGATTGCCAGCGATAAGATGCGCGCTGCCGTGGTGGGCCGTGCGCGTGCGGCCAGCATCGAGGCGCTGTCACACTTCCGGCCTGATGGGCATATAGCGCCCGGCGCCGAAAAGGTCGACCCCGAAATTTCCGCCAACGTTATGCAGTGGCTGGAAGACCGAATTGGTGATGGCGAGGATGTGTCCGAAGACTCCCGCAAGCAACGCGCCTGGCAGGCCCGCCACGTGGCGCTGGAGGCTCGCCGGACCGCCCTGACGGCCGCACAGGAGGAGCTGCTGCGCATGCGCGGTTACCGCGCCTATAACCCGGCCATCGTGGACGAGGTGCTCGAGGAAATTGACCGCATGGTCTTGGGCACCAAGCGCCATTAGGCTGGGCGGCATGGATCCCTTCGATTATGCGCAGCTTGAGGACGCGCTGGATTACCTCTACGACTTCCTTGACCAGGACTTAGCGGACCGCGTGCGCGCCGAGCGCGAATTCGTTCCGGCCGGGCTGGAGGGCCTGCTTGCCGACGACTCCCTCGACGACTACGTCTGGCTCTGGATCAAGGACCCAGGCCCGAATGGCTTCCGGCAATACTTGCGCGACGGCGGCTATTCCGAGGCCGAGGTCTCCCAGGCTTTCCTCTGGGTGCGCACCGAGTGGGGGATGAATACGCCGCCGCACGTCGCGTGGCTGAAGGCGGATGGCTACGAGCCGCCGGTCATCGATTAGGGAGGAGGGGAGCGGCGTCGGCAAGCGCGGCCGCGCGCCCGTATACAACAAAAATCCCGGCTCCGTTGCTATGCAGCAGGAGCCGGGATTTCCTCTGGCGGAGGATGTGGGATTTGAACCCACGAGGGGCGTGAACCCCGCACGCGTTCCAGGCGTGTGACATAGGCCGCTAGTCGAATCCTCCGAGAAGAAACATTAGCAGCCGTGGCAATTATTTTACCAATCGCCAGGTCAGGAGCTATTTTCGGCGATCTAAAGCTGTTTAGTATCGGATGGTCCTTGGGCTGCGCGCCTGTGGGCGGTGGCGGCCCGTGCGGTCGGAGTCCCATTTGGCTAAACCGGCGCTCGGGCGTTAAAGTATGGGGCAGGATTCCGCGTGGCGTCCATCCTCTGAACTCCCCCAGGGCAGGAATGCAGCAAGGGTCAGGAGGCTCTGGCGGGTGCGCGGGGTCCCCTTTTTGTATGGCGTGCGTTACTATTGGGGGCTAAAAGTCGCCCTATACATGGAAGGTAGACATACGCATGTCGCTTCTTACTTTGGAATCGTCCGAACTCGCGGAGCTCGCCGCCCAGGTCCGTAAGGACTACGAGGACCTTAAGGCTAAGGGCCTGAAATTGGACCTGACCCGCGGCAAGCCAGCGAAGGCGCAGCTAGACCTTTCCAATGATCTTCTCGCCCTGCCCGGCTTGGGCAATTACACCGATGCAGCCGGAAACGACCTGCGTAACTACGGCAACCAAAAGGGCATCAGGGAACTGCGCGACATCTGGGGCAAGCTGACCAACATGGACCCCGAGCTGCTCGTAGCTGCAGACTCCTCCTCGCTGAACATCATGTTTGACCTGATTTCTTGGGCATTCCTCTTCGGCACCAATGATTCCGCACAGCCGTGGAGCAAGGAAGAAAAACTCAAGTGGATCTGCCCAGTGCCGGGCTACGACCGCCACTTTGCCATCACGGAGCAATTCGGTTTCGAGCTGGTGACGGTGCCGATGGAAGAGGACGGGCCGGATGTAGAGGCCGTCGAAAAGCTGGTGGCGGATCCGGCGGTCAAGGGCATGTGGGTAGTGCCGATGTTCGCTAACCCCACCGGCGCCGTGATTTCTGAAGACAAGGCCCGCCGCCTCGCCCGCATGCAGGCCGGTGCGCCGGATTTCCGCATCGTGTGGGATAACGCCTACGCCGTGCATACCTTGACGGAAGAATTCCCGGAAATCCTGCCGATTCTGGATATTGCCGCGGAAGAAGGCAACCCGAACCGCTTCTGGGCCATGTCTTCGACTTCGAAGATAACCTTCGCGGGCGCGGGCGTGGGTTTCTTCGGCACCTCGGAGGATAACCTCGAGTGGTACCTGGAGCACGCCGGCATCCGCGGCATCGGCCCCAATAAGATTAACCAGCTGGCGCACCACGAGTTCTTTGGCTCTGCCGAGGGCGTGCGCGCGGTAATGCGCCGCCACGCCGCGCTGATTAAGCCCAAGTTCGATGCCGTGCTGCGCATCTTGGACAAGCGCCTCGGCGAGTACGAGGTGGCGCAGTGGACCACCCCGAAGGGCGGCTACTTCATCTCCCTCGACGTCGTCGACGGCACCGCCAACCGCGTCTGGGAGCTCGCGCGCGATGCTGGCATCCTGCTCACCCAGGCCGGATCCGCCTTCCCGTATGGCCAGGATGACAATGACCGCAATATCCGCCTCGCCCCAACCCTGCCGCCGCAGGAGGAGGTTGAGGCGGCGATGGACGGCGTCGCTACCTGTGTGCTGCTTGCCGCCGTGGAGAAGCTGGGGGCCTAACATCAACGCCGACGAGTCTGCCCTGTGGCTGAGCGAGATTATCCCGGCTCCGCTGGAGTTCCGCTACGTCGATGAGCGCCGGCTAGGCCTTGCCTCGCTTGCCGACGCCCAATCGCTCGCCCTCACCACCACCTTCAACGCCACCGACACCGGCCTGCAGAGCCAGGACGACGGCACCGACGTGCGCTGCGAGCTGTTGACGGTGGCGCGCACCGGGCAGCCCGAGGTGGCCGCCGCCATCAACGCTGCGGCTGACACCTTCGACAAGGCCGGCGGCCTGCTGCCGGCACAGCCGGGCGTGATGCTGCCGTCCATCCTCGACGTCCCTGACGTCACCGTGCACCACGGCCTGTTCATCGCGCCGTACCTGTGGGGCGGGCAGACCCCGCAATTTCGCGAGGAGGGCCGCCTGACCCTCATCTTGCAGCTGGTCATGCTGACGGATTCGGAATATGCGTTTGGGGTAGAAGAGGGCGTCGGCAAGCTGCAGGCGGCGGTGGCCGAGCAGGGCATTGACCTGCTGGACTGGTCGCGCGAGGGTTAGCCGGTAAACTGACTAACCGTGGCTTTATACCGGAAATATCGTCCAGCAACGTTCGCGGAGGTCGTGGGCCAAGAGCAGGTCACCACGCCGCTATCCGCCGCCCTTGATGCAGGGCGCATCAACCACGCCTACCTCTTTTCCGGCCCGCGCGGCTGCGGCAAGACTTCCTCGGCGCGGATTATGGCCCGCTCGCTCAACTGCGAGCACGGGCCGACCTCGACGCCGTGCGGCAAGTGCGATTCCTGCGTCTCCCTCGCCCCCGGCGGCCCCGGCAACCTGGACGTGACGGAGCTCGACGCCGCCTCGCACAACGGCGTGGAGGACATGCGCGAGCTGCGCGACCGCGCCTACTACGCGCCGGCCGAATCGCGCTACCGCATCTTCATTATTGACGAGGCGCATATGATTTCGCCCTCCGGCGCTAACGCGCTGCTCAAAGTGGTGGAGGAGCCACCGGAGCACGTCATTTTCATCTTCGCGACCACGGAGCCGGAGAAGATCATCGGCACCATTCGCTCGCGTACCCACCACTATCCCTTCCGCCTGCTGACCCCGCCGGCCATGAAGGGCCTGCTGCAGCGCACCGTCGAGTCCGAGGGCGTGCAGGTCGAAGAAGCCGTATATCCCATGGTTATTGAGGCGGGCGGCGGTTCCCCGCGCGATACTTTGTCTCTGCTGGACCAGCTGCTGGCCGGCGCCGGGCCCGATGGTCTGACCTACGACCTGGCCCGGCCGCTTTTGGGCGTCACCGATGTCTCGCTGCTTGACGACGCCATCGAAACCCTCGCCAACCAAGACAAACCCGGCCTCTTCGCGATGGTCGACCACGTCATCGAGGCCGGCCACGACCCGCGCCGCTTCGCCGTCGATTTGCTCGACCGTTTGCGCGATCTGATGATTCTGCAGGCCGTGCCCGGCGCCATCGATGCCGGCCTCGTCTCCGCGCCCACTGACCGCGCCTCGGTGCTTACCGCCCAAGCGCAGCGTTTTTCCGGGCCGCAGCTGACCTACCTGGCCTCCACGGTCAACGACCGCATCAGCGACCTCACAGGCGCGACCTCGCCGCGCCTGCTGCTGGAAATCATGTGCGCGCACCTGCTTATCGGGTCTACCGGTCCGGCTGCTGCCGCGCCTGCATCCGCAGCGGCTCCCGCCCCCGCCCCTGCTGCCAACGCTGCCGCGGTTTCGCCCGCGCCGGCTGGCCCTGCGACCCCGGGCGGTGCTCCCGCGGCCAACTCTGTCGTCGCCGGTGCCCAAGACCCCCAGTCCGCCGCTGCTGCCATCATCGCTCGCCGCCGCGCCAAGTCCCAGGAACAGCAGGCTTCTGCCCCTTCTCCTGCTCCAACCTCTGCACCGACCGCCCAGCCGCAGGTCCCGTCCCAACCGGAATCGCGACCGGATGTGCAGCCGAAGGCGCAACCCGAGCAGTCGGCGGCCGCCGAGGCGCACACCCCGCAGAATCCTCAGGGCCAAGAGCCGCAACCGCAGCGGCAAGAGGCTGGGGATCCGTGGCAGCGTGAGCGGCAAATCCCGCAGGCAAAGGTGCCCGAGCAGCAATCGGCGCAGTCGGCGCAGAGCGAGGCACTGCACTCAGCGCCGGCTCAGGAGAAGCATCGCGAGCCACTGGAGAAGCCCGTGCCGGCCCGCACGGAGGAAACAGCGCCGGAAGCCGCGGCGCAGCCCGCACCGCAACCTGCCCCGCAAACGCAGGCGGCAGCGGAACCGGACGGCGACTTCGCGGAGGCCGTGAGGGAGAAATGGGTGGCGTTGAGGGGGAGCGTCGGCAAGCGGAATAAGGTGGCCGAAATCATGCTGGCCGAAGCCCGCGTGCTTGGCTTCCGCGATGGCACCCTGACGCTGGGACATACCACCGGCGCGCTGGCCGAGCGCATCAATGCGCCCGCCAATAATGCCGTCATCGTGGAGGTGCTCAAGGAAGAGTTCCAGCGCGATGTGGCCGTCAACTGCGTGGTGGGTACCGACCCGAAGACCGCCGGTTTCGATGCGCCGCGGCCGCCGCAGCGCAAGGAAGCCTGGACCCCCAATCAACCGGCGCGCGAGCCTGCTGACGACCAGGAGGCGGAGAGTAAACCGGAAATGCCCGGGTGGCGCTCACGCATCGCACGGGCGACGCAGGCTGCCAAGCAACGCGATGAATCGCAGTTCAGCAATGGCGTGCCGCTGCCGCCCGAGCCTGAGCCGGACTTTGCCGCTCCGCCCGAGGAGCCGCCGGCCTACACCCGCGACGACGAAGAGCGCGACATGATGGAGGCTGCACAGTCCACCGGCGAGATGGATCACCGCAGCGCTACCGAGGTAGCTATGGAGCTGCTGGAGCGCGAGCTGGGCGCGCGGCGTGCCTAACCGGCAAGCACGGTACACTCGGGCGGTAGCGAAATTTACAGTTGATTTAGAAAGGAAACGACATGGCTGACCAAGACCCAATGCAGCAGGCAAATGACATGAACGACCTCATCGCGCAGGCCGCGCAGGTACAGGCGGATCTGCAGAAGGCGCAGGAAGAAATCCTCGCTACCAACGTCGAGGGCCAGGCAGGAAACGGCCTGGTTAAGGTGACCATGACCGGCGGCGCCGAGCTCGTGGACCTGCAGATCGATAAGTCCGTCGTGGACCCAGAGGACGTCGATACCTTGCAGGACTTGGTCATGGGCGCGTTCAAGGAAGCGCACGCTGCGGCCGGCCGCCTAGCGCAGGAGAAGATTGGCCCGCTGTCCCAAGGCATGGGCGGCCAGGGCGGCCCGTCTTTTGAGGATGTCTTCGGCGGCAACCAGTAGCCCGCACGATACGATAAAAGGCCGTTGCCCCGCGTTGGGGCCGCGGCCTTTTGCTGATTTTGGGAGTAATTGATGTTTGAAGGACCTCTGCAAGACCTCATCGACGAGTTTTCGCGCCTGCCGGGCATCGGCCCGAAGTCGGCGCAGCGCATCGCGTTTCACGTTTTGCACATGGAGCCCGAGGACATCGAGCGGCTACAAAACGCGCTGGGCGCGGTGCGCGATGGCGTGACCTTTTGCCGCATCTGCTGCAATATTTCCCGCGAGGATGTCTGCCGCATCTGTATTAATTCCCAGCGCGACTCCTCGACCATATGCGTGGTCGAGGAGCCGAAGGATATCCAGGTCATCGAGCGCACCGGCGAGTATGAGGGCCGCTACCACGTCTTGGGTGGCGCGCTGGACCCGCTGGCGAATGTAGGTCCGCGCGATTTGAATATTTCCACGCTGCTGCAGCGCCTGGGTGGCGTGCTGCCAGACCGCGAGCTGGCGGATTCCACCCCTGAAGCCCCGCTTTACGACGCCACCCCCACCATCCACGAAGTCATCCTCGCCACCGACCCCAATACCGAGGGCGAGGCCACCGCCGCATACCTGGTGCGGTTGCTGCGTGACTTCCCTGATTTGAAGATCACCAGATTGGCCTCCGGCATGCCACTCGGAGGCGATTTGGAGTTCGTGGACGAGCTCACCTTGTCGCGTGCGCTTTCTGGCCGCCTGACCATTTAGCACGTTGGCGCCCCAGCCAGTGGCACGCGTGCCTGCGCGGGTGAGCGCGGGCTAGGGCACGGCGGCCGTGGGGCCGTTTCGTGCGCGGCCGGTGAACACCGGCGGCCCGTGTGCTCTGCTGGCCTTTCCGTCATCCGCGCTGGTGGGCGGGAGCCAGGCGATTCGGCCGTTGACGCGCGCCATCCGTCCGCGACCCGGCAGGCCATTGATGGAGTTGTGATACGGGCAGAGCAAGGCCATGTTTTCGGGGTGGGTGAGGCCGCCGCGGGAGTATTCGATGAGGTGGTGGGCTTGGCATTCGGAGGCGGGGCGTCGGCAAGCGGGCCAGGCGCAGCGGGCGCCTTCGGCCTCGAGCATGCGACGCTGCTTCGCGGAGGCCTGCCGGGTGCGGTAAAGGTTGACGGGGCCGCGCTCGGGGTGGATGAGCGTGAAAAGGCCGGCGCCGGCTAGGGTGCGGCGGACGAGTTCGGCGCCGGTGATGGTAGCACCGTTGGTGAGGGCGAGGCGGACGTCGTCGCCGTCGCCGGCCAGGATTTTCAGGTAATCCGGCAGCTCGATGATGACATTGGTGGTTACGGTCGCGGGCGCGGCGGCGCGGGAACCGGTGAGCCAAGCCAGCGGGTCGGATTTGGCGGCGGCCCAAATATCGGCCATCTGCGCGGCGGGGCCGGTGAAACTCAGGGTGGTTTTCTCGCCGTGCATGATGCGGCGGCCGCCGTCTTCGCGCTCGGGCGGCGGGTTGATTTCGCGCAACAGCCGAGTCGCCGCGCGCGAGACCTGCGCGGTGGTTCCGGCGGTGGCGCATAGCTTCTCGCGAAATTGCCAGCGCTTGGTGGGGTCAGAGATGCCGCGCGAGCGGCGGGCGATGAGCGCGAGGGTCTCCAGGCTGTGTTGGTTGCGGCGCGCGGCGGCCAGGGCGCGGGATTGGTAGCGCGAGTGGCTGGTGGGGGAGAGGAAGGCCGCGGCGGTGCGGCGCACGGTGCGCGCTTGGTCCGCGGGCAGGGGCAGGCTGGAGGCGGCGTGGGCCTCTTCGAGAAGTTCCACGCCGCGCTTAGCGATGTCGCCCAGCTGCTCCAATAACGTCATGCCCCGCAGCCTATGGGCGGGGGCAGGCGGCTACAAGGGCAGGTGGCCGAGCCTGTGGATAACTCGGGGGTTCTGGGGCTGCTGGGCGAAGTTATCCACAGGTTTTGGCCTATCTTTGGGAGCGCGGGGGTTCAGAGGCGTTGAAACGTTCGACGCGCAGGCGGTCGACGGCCGGAATCTCAAGCGGCTCCAGATCCGCGAGGGCCACGCCCATCGCTTGGGAGAGGAGGAGATCGGCCAGCTGCGGGTTTCGAGCCAGCGCCGGGCCGTGCATATAGGTGGCAATGACGCTGCCTTGGACGGCGCCTTCGTAGGTGCGCTGGGCGGAGCCGTCGCTGAGATCGGCGGTGGCGGCCTGGTCGGCATTGCCATTGCCGCGGGTGAGCGTGCCGAGCGGCTGCGCGGAGGGGCCGAGGATGGTGGCACCTAGGTGGTTTTCGAAGCCGGTCAGCGGCTCGGTGAGGTCCGCGGTGACACCGGCGCGGGTGGGCTCGGAGGCTACCTCGCCGATGGCGCGGTCCTGCATGCCGGCCGTGGTGGCGTCGAGCAGCCCGACGCCGTCGATAATGCGGCCGGAGGCGCGGAAGGATTCGCCGAGGACTTGCAGGCCGGCGCAAATGGCAAAGACGGGGCGGCCGGCGTTAGCGGCGCGGGTGAGGCCGCCATCGGAAATCAGGTGGTCTGCGGCCAGGATCTGCGCGGTGTCTTCACCGCCGCCGAGGGTGTAGATATCCAGCGTTTCGGGCACGGGCTCGCCCAAGCGGATGGGGTGAATCTCCGCTTGCAGGCCGCGCATGCGGGCGCGCTGTCGCAAGACGAGGGCGTTGCCGTCGTCGCCGTAGGTGCCGAGGACGTCGGGAAGCACTAGGCCGATATTAAGCATTGGTGGCCTCCTTGGAAAGCGCCTTCTTCAAATCGCGGAAGGCGGTGTAGTTGGCGAGGACCTCGATGCGGCCCTCCGGGCAGGCGGCGAGCGCATCCATGGGATCGGGGATGAGCTCGTGGGAAATATCGGCGTAAACCAGGCGCACGGCCAGGTCGGTGCCGCGCTCGCCGGCGGCCTTGACGCTTAAGCCATTAAAACCTTCGAATTTCACGTCCCAGAGCCAGGACATGTCGATGCCATCGGCCACCTGGCCATTGGTGGCGATGACCAGGCCATCGGCGCTGCGGTCCACCATGGACAGCGCTTCTTGCCAGCCGGCCGGGTTCTTGGCCAGTAGCAGGCGAATCTCGCGGCCCTTCCAGTGGATAGTGGAGTAGCGGCCGGCAACGTCATCGATGCCCTCGGCGGCCGCAATGGCCTTATCTAGGTCAACACCGAAGCCCTGCACCGCCGCGGCGATGGCCTGGGCGGCGTTGCCACGATTGGCGCGGCCAGGCAGCGCCAGGTTCAGCGGACGCTTGGCGGTGGGGGTGATAATGCCATGCTTATCGACGCCCCAGGTAGGCTGCGGCCGGCGGAATTCGCGGCCGTCGGCAAGCGGCTTAACGGCATACCAGTCATCCTCGGTGCGCACGACGTGCCCGCCGGTACGCGGGCAGGTGACGGAATCGCCGAGCCAGCCGGCGCCGGCCGAGACCCAAATGACTTTTTTGGCGTCGTAGGCCACGGAGGTCATGAGCACATCGTCGCAATTGGCGATGACGAGCATGTCTGGGTGCGCCTCCACGGCGCTGCGCAGCGCGCGCTCAATCTTGTTGATTTCGCCCACGCGGTCCAGCTGGTCGCGGGTGAGATTAAGCAGAACCAGAACCTGCGGGTTGAGGCTATCGGCCACGTGGGGCACGTGAAGCTCGTCTACCTCGAGCACGAGGTGGGAGGCGTCTTTGCCGGCCATGAGCGCGGAGATGATGCCGGCGTCCATGTTGTCGCCGCCGTCATTGGTGGCTACGGTGTGCTCGGCGCGGACCGCGGCGGCCAACATGCGGGTGGTGGTGGACTTGCCGTTGGTGCCGGTAACCAGCACGGCTGGGCGCCCACCGCCCAGGTTGGTCATGATGGAAGGGTCAATGGCATTGGCGATTAGACCACCGATCATTCCGCCGGCGCCACGGCCGGTGGCGCGGGAAGCGCTGGTGGCCAGCTTCGCGGCGGTAGTGGCGGTGGTGGTGCGCAACTTCTTTAACGCACCCGGGACTCTAAAACTCATGTCCCCTAGGGTAGTCGGGCGGGCGGCCTAGTCGTTCTTTTTCTCCGCCGAGCCGCCAGAATTTCGGCGGCCTCTGCCACGACCACCGCGGCCGCCGCGGCGCCGGCGACGCTTCTGGTTCTTGCCGCCTTTTTTGTTGCTCTGAGACGAGCGGTGGGCCCGCGGCGCTGGTTTAGCGGATTCGGGTTCGGGATCGGCGTCTTCGATGCGCGTGAGGGCGTCAAGAAACGCGGCGTCCGACATCAGCGGGATGCCTTTGCGGTGGGCGTGCATGGGTTTGCCCACCAAGTCCGTGGTGACATTGCAGACCACCAGCGAGGACTCGCGGGTGAGCTTCTCGGAATAGTTGAGCTCTTCGCGCATGAGCGCGGCGATGATGGTGTCTGGGTCCTCGAGGATTTCCGGTGCGACCACGATTTCCATGCCGCGGCGCAGCTCCTTGCCCGGTTCGTATTTGCCGGGGTTGTGGTGCTGGACGGGGGCCTCGGCGGCGTCGACGCGCACGTGGGAGCGTTGCAGGCCGAAGCGATCGGCGCGCACGTCCTCGGGCGTATAGCTGCGCACCGTGCCGCCTTCTTGCTTGCGGTAGAGCGCGATAAGCAGCTCGGTGTCCTCGCGCGAAGTTTCCGTCTCGGGGCGGGCGGCTCGCTCCACCGAGGCCTGCGGCGTGGCGTCTAGGCCGCTCTGCTTGGCGACGCCCCCCAGCCGCACATCATTTGCCCGCACTTGCTGCGCGTAGGAGGTGGCCAAGGTATCGATGATGCGGACAGGCGTGGGGACGTGTCCGACCTTTTGGCGACGTCGGCGGCCCTTGTTGCGGCCACGGTTGCGCGCACGGTTTTGGCGCGCGGCGGCCATCATGGCGCGGCGGGCCTCGGCGACGAGAAAGCCCCAGGTATAGGGGAGATCGTGGACGATGAGCGTGCGGCCGTCGATAAGCTTGTCTAGCGATTTAAGGATCTTGCCAAAAGCCGGTGCCTGCTCAATATCGGTGGTGCTCAGCCCGTGGAGGTGGCGCGGTCCGGCGTCGATATCGGGCTTGAGGACGGCGTGGAAGAGCTGGCCTTGTTCGCCGGCGGCGTTGAATGCGATGGCGTCGATAGTCACGATGCGCCCAGTGGAGGGATGGATGCCGGTGGTCTGCAGGGTGAGCGCTACGTAGGGGTAGTCGGCTGCATCGGTGGATGAGTCGGCCTGCTGCGGCTGCTGTGACTTCTTGTTAACCGCTTCCGGTGCGGCCGGTCGCTCGTGATGGGCTGGTGGGTGCGGCTTCGGCTTCGGTTTTGGCTTGGGCTTTGCGGCGTCCGGTTCGCCGGACGGCCGCACCGCGCGGCGCGGCCGAGTGCGTCGCTGTTCTGCGCCCGGTTTGGGTGCTGTGGACCTGGCCGCGTGGCGCGAAGCCACCGTCGCGGGCGACGGCGCTGGGGTCGACGCCGGCGTGTGCTGCGGGGAGGGGCCAGGTGTGTTGTTCATTAAACTCAGTGTAGTATCCCGCATTTCGTGCAGGGGGACAGGGCGCGCCGCTTAATTTTCGACGACGATGACAATGGCCTTCGGCGGGGTCGTTGGTTCCTCGGGCTCCTCAGGTCGCCCGGGTTCCTCCGGCTCGGACGGTACCTGCGGCACCTCCGGTCCATCCGGTGCGCTGCGGGACGTCGTAGGCAGTGCCGGTTCGAGCTCTACGGTGATCTCTGGTTCGGGGGTGGGGTCGATTTCTGAGCCAGGGATCGTCGTCGTAGGAGCAGTAGTCTCCGGTTCTGGCGTTGGCTCGAGCTCGGAACCTGGGATCGTGGTTTCCGGTGCCGGCTCAGGCTCGGACTCCGAGGTCAGCAACGGAGACGTCGTCGTAGGTGCGGTCGACTCCGAGGGCTTTGGTTCCGAGGACGCAGGCTCTGAAGATTCGGGCTCGGGCTGTGCTGAAGTGGACGTAGAGGACGCAGAGGTAGGCGTAGACGGGTCTGCAGCCTGGGTCGGCTTAGACGTTGGCTCGCTCGTGGCAGAACTGGTGGTAGAGCTGGAAGGTTCTGCGGTCTGCTTTTCCGTCGAGGCTGCGGTGGTGGTTTCAGTCGTCGTTTTCTCGGAAGTTGTCTTTTCCGAGGTAGACGTGCTTGAGGTCGGCAGATCGGACGGCTCGGCAGGCGAGGATGCCGCAGAGGACGGCTCCGCAGATGTCGTGCTCTTCGTGGACTCCGTGGTCTGGGAAGGCTCTGCAGACTGGGAGGACGAGGAGGTTGCGGTCGGCTTCTTGGCCGCCGCTACCTGGGGTGCGGGTTCCGAGCTGGAGGATGGCGTCGAGGCAGGCGTGGTCTGAGACGGTGCCGGGGCCGGGGCTGGGGCCGAGGCGACGTCATTGGCTGCGGCCATGGCGGCAGCAGCCGCGGCGGAGGCGGCGCGGGAAATTGCCTGGGAATCCTCGCCGTGGTGGCCGCCGCGGGGTTCGCTGTGGTGGCCACGTCGGTTGTCGGAGGCAGGGGCGTGAGTCTGGGCATGGTCAGCGTGAGGAGAGTGCGTCGCGCTGGGCTTTTTCGTGGTTTGCGAAGGATAGGTGTGGTGGTGCGGTGTTGGAGAGGAGGGGGCGTCGGCAAGCGGGGGCTGAGCCGAGGTACCGCTGGTGGGGGCGGCATCGTGGATGCGTGGCGTGGCGGGGTGCGCGGGGCGCTTGGGCCCATTGCCGTCGAAGTGGGAAGAATCGAGGGAGGAATAGTTGCCTTCCGGAGCAGAAGCGGTGGAAGGTGCGTTGGTGTCCGAAAGGGCTTCGTCGTCGCTCAGCAGGTTGGTGGCCACGGTGGCACCGCCACCAACGAGCACGGCGACGCCGGCTGCGGCCAGCAGGTTCGAGGTCACAGCACCGGAAGCACCGGCAGCAGAGGTGACGCTGAAACCGCTGGTTGCGGAAGCGCCGGCAGTAGTGCCGCCGGGAACAGCGGGTGCGGCCTGTGCGCGGGCCGCGGTGGCCGCGGACATGATGGCGGCGCCACCGGCGACAACGCCCAAGACTAGGCCGGCGTGGTGCTTATTGGCGGCGTTGTGCGCGTAGATGGTCAGCGCGGGGCGGTCATCGGCGTTGTAGTGGAAGTAGCCGTGGGCAATGGCCAGGCGGCCAGATTTGGTGCAGTCGAGCACGGCGGGGGCAATCTCGCGGGCGGCGTCTCGCGGGAGGGAGCCTAAGAAGGTGCTATTGACATAGACATCAACGGTATTTCGACGCAGGAAACCGCGAGTGTGCAAAGAGACGAGATAGTGCTCGTCGGTTTGCGGAAAGCCGGTGACGTCCTTGGAAAATTCCGTTAATGTGGCGGTGGTCTCGCCGGGCAGCATGGTCCAGCGCTGCGCCGGCGGGTTATTGGCGGGGATGCAGAGGTGCGGTGCCGGCAGGAGCAGGTTGAGCGTGGGCCATTCTTCGCCGGAGGCATCTGTCATGCTCACGTGGGCGGTGGCGCGTGGGCGTAGGCCGGCGCTGAGAATCCAGTCAAAGAGGGCGTAGGCCTGGGAGTCGGCGGCGCTGAGGTGGCCCACAAGCGAGTCATCGATCCGAACCGCGAAGCCTTCCTGGGCGCTGCGGGGACCGAGCTCCGCGGAGAAGTAACCGCCTTCCGCGGCGGTGGACTCGAGCAATTCGCTGAAAACTTCTGGCGAAACATCCCCGACGGGTAGATTATGGATCACGCCAAAACCGTGGTCGGGGACCACGTAGGTGGCGGAATCCAGCGAAGTCATTGGGGCCTTTCTATACAGGACAATAGTAACACTGTATTTTAGGCACTGGCTTGGGCCATTTCCAATTTCCCCTGCCGGTGAATAAAGGGCGTTGTCCTGAGCAAAAGTTTCTACAGGATAAAAATGAGTACGGCGATAAGCGCTGCAATCATCAGTAGGGCAATGAGGGCAGGCCACCACTGGCGGTGCGGTGCGGAGTCATCGATGCTTATGGCGCGGAAGCTCGTGGTTTCGAAGGTTTCGGTGGCGGCGGGGGAGGTAGGGGTGGCGTCGGCAAGCGAGGCTTCCTTTGAATCCGGCAGCGGCGCACCCGCATAGATACTGAGTACCCGGCCGGTGCTGCGCGGCGCATGGTAGGCGTGGGCTAGGGTTATGCCCTGCTTGGCGACGTCCACCCCTTCCAACCGCCCCAGCCACCGCGGGCCCAGGTAGGCATCGGTGCCGGAACCGGTGGTGCTGGGTGAGAGCGTCACCAACACGTGCATGCGGGCCTGGGCGGGAATATCCAGATCTGCGGGGAGATCGGTGATATTGATGGGCGGGGCATAGCCCAGCATTGTCCACGGGCCCGCGGGCGGATTATTCGCCGGCAGGCAAAGGCCCGGCCGGGGCAGCAGCAGTGACAGTGAGCCATCGGGTTGCGGCGCGGCGGTGGCTGCAGGGGTGAGCCCGGCGCGAAATAGTAGATCTATTTCGGGATACTCGGCGCGGTCGGCACTGGTGATGTGCCCGATGGGGGAGGCGGTGCGCACCTCCAAGCCACCGTCCTGACTGGGCGCCAGGGTGACGGTGAACTCTCGGTTTTCCTTCGTCTGCGCACCATAGATGGGCAGGGCCTGCACGGCGCCCAAGCCGCGGTGCGGAATGAGGTAGGTAGAAGAAGGCATACCCACCCTTCTACCACGCCGACGGAGAGGAGCCGACGGGCGGGCTCAGGCTAGGGCGCGGTTGACGGCGGAGTTAATCGCGTTGATGGAAGCCCGCGTGGTGGAGCCGGCGATGCCTGCTCCCCAGACCTTGTTCTGGTTGACGTCGGCAGCGATATAGCAGGCGGCCTCGGCGTCGTCACCGGCGGAGCGGGACTGCTGGGAGTATTCCATAACCTCGAAATCGATGCCCAGGGATTCCAGCGCGTTGGCATACGCCGCGATGGGGCCGTTGCCGGTGCCGGAGACGGTGGACTTTTCCCCGCGGAAGGTCACGGTGGCGGTCACGGCGACGTCACCGTCAGCGGCCGGGGAGTTGTCCATGTGGAAGGCCTCCACGGCCAGCGGGGTCTCGCGGTCCAGGAATTCTGTGGCAAAGATGTCCCACATATTCTTGGAATTGACCTCGCCGCCCTCGGAGTCGGTGATTTCTTGTACCACGGTGGAAAACTCCGCTTGCATGGCGCGCGGCATATTGATGCCGTGGTCGGTCTTCATGATGTAGGCAACGCCGCCCTTGCCGGACTGGGAGTTGACGCGGATGACCGCCTGGTAGTCGCGGCCCAAGTCTTTGGGATCGATGGGCAGGTAGGGAACCTCCCAGGTGGCCTCGCGCAGTTCTTCCCACGAGACGTTGGTATTATTCGCGCCGGGGCGGATGGTGGCCGCCAGCGCATCCAAGCCCTTGTTGATGGCGTCTTGGTGGGAACCGGAAAAGGCGGTAAAGACCAACTCGCCGCCATAGGGGTGGCGCTCTGGCACGCGCAGCTGGTTGCAGTATTCGACGGTCTCGCGGATCTGCGGCAGATCGGAAAAATCGATCTGTGGGTCCACGCCCTGGGTGAGCATATTCAGGCCCAGGGTAATGAGGTCAACGTTGCCGGTGCGCTCGCCGTTGCCGAACAGGCAGCCCTCGATGCGATCCGCCCCGGCCATAAAGCCCAGTTCGGCGGCGGCGATTCCCTCGCCGCGGTCATTGTGCGGGTGCAGGGAGAGCACGATGTCCTCGCGGCGGGCTAGATTGCGGTGCATCCATTCGATGGAATCGGCGTAGACATTGGGCGAGATCATCTCCACGGTGGAGGGCAGGTTGATGATCATCGGATTATCCGGGGAGGGATCCATGATCTCTACTACTTCATCGCAGACCTCGCGGGCGAAGTCTAGCTCGGTGCCGGTGAAGGATTCGGGGGAGTACTCCCAGCGCCACGTGGTGTTTGGGTAGTCCGCGGCGATGGATTTGATGAGGGCGGCGGCGTCGGTAGCCAGCTTCTTAATGGCGGGCTTGTCCTTGCGGAAGACCACACGGCGCTGCAGCTTCGAGGTGGAGTTATAGAAGTGCACGATGACGTTCTTGGCGCCCTCGCAGGCCTCAAAGGTGCGGCGGATCAGGTGCTCGCGGGCCTGGACTAGTACCTGGATGGTGACGTCATCGGGAATTTTATTGCCCTCGATGATTTCGCGGACGAAGTTGAAATCCGTTTGGGAGGCGGACGGGAAGCCGACCTCGATTTCCTTGTAGCCCATCTTGACCAGCAGGTCGAACATGCGGTGCTTGCGCTCTGGGCTCATGGGATCAATCAGCGCTTGGTTGCCATCGCGCAGATCCACCGCGCACCACTGTGGGGCGTGCGTGATTTTCTTGCTGGGCCACGTGCGGTCCGGCAGGTCGATGTCTTCCACCTCGACGGCGAAGGGCTGGTAGCGCTCGTGGGGCATGGCCGTGCCGCGCTGCTTATTCCACGCGGGCTGGCCTTCGCGGCGTGGGCCGTTAGGGGTGGTGATATCGCGAGGGGCGCTGATAAAAGAGTCAGTGGGGGACATGGTGGTGCGGTTTCCTTGTCTGTGGTGTCTGTGGGAGACGGCCAGCTGGGCTTGGGTAGCCGAACTCCGCGACGGGGCGCTGGCCAGTACTTAGGCCGAAATCCCGCCGCGGCAGATAAGGAGTAGGTCAATCCGCTGTGTCATATCGGTCACACTACAGGCTCTCTCACTGTGTGGCAAGAGATTTCATTCAATGAGACGCGGTGGCGGTGCGGTACGATGCTTTTCGTGTCTACTGCCCGCCATGCCGTACCTAACTCGCCATCCTTACTGCGCTCCTTGTGGGCGCCTGCCGCGCTCGTTGCGCTCATCGGAGCCGCGGTGCGCGTAGGCATGCTCGCGACGGTGGCCGCCGTGCAGGACGATAAGCTCTGGGGACTGCTTAATAAGTGGGACGCCAAGCACTACGTAGAAATCGCCCGCGGCGGTTACTTCGGTGCGGATATCTCTACGGATGGGCCGGTCCACGAGACGACCATGGCCTTCTTTCCGGGCTTTCCTTTCCTCGTGCGTGCGATAAGCGGCATCCTGGGAACCGGCGAGGCCGGCACCGCTATTGCGCTTAACGTGCTCTTTAGCATCGCGCTGGCCGCCGGGGTGATGGCCTTGGCCGCGCAGATGGGCATGGGGAAGTGGGCCCAAGTGCTCAGTGTCGTAGTGGTAACCAGCGCGCCGATGTCCATCGTGTTTTCCATGCCGTATACCGAGGCACTTTTCGGGGCGCTGGCCATCTGGGCGGTAGTGGCGCTGGTGGGCGAGCGCTGGTGGGCCGCCGCGGCGTATATCTTTGTGGCCGGGCTCGTGCGCCTTACCGCGGTGGACCTCGTTGCGGTCTTTGGGCTTATGGTGCTGCTGCGGGCCCGAAAGAACTGGCGAGCCTGGGCCGCGGTGGCGTTTTCCGTCGTGCCGCTGGTGGGCTATTTGTGGTGGTCGAGCAGCCATCTCAAAGAGGCCGGCGGTTATTTTGGGATCCAGAAGGAACATTGGAATTCCGGCTTTGATGGCGGCAAAGCCACGGTGGTGTGGCTGTGGGAGACGCTCACTGGGGCCACCAATGGCGGCTACTTGCTCAGCGCCGGAGTAATGATCGCCGCTCCGCTATGCCTGGTGCTAGCGTGGCGCCGCCTGCCGTTGGCGGCCTGGTTATTTTCTGCCGTCCTCATGGCCAATGTGCTGCTTTCTGATGGCATCATGCACTCGCGGCCCCGGCTGCTCCTGCCGGCGGTGATCGTGTTGTTGCCGTGGGTGAAAAAGGGGGCTTCGGCAAGCGTGGCGGTTATTGCCTGGGCCCTGTTTGGCGCGTGGTTTTCGGCCTATATGCTCGGCGTATTTGAGTGGGCCATCTAGCCGCGCTGGCTCACCGGGCTGCGGGAGAGCACGATGGTGGATAGCACCATGACGGTCAGGGCGATGAGCATAATTGCCCAACCGACGGCCGTATCGATGAGGAATTTCTCTCCCAGCACCATGTATCCCAAACCAAAGGCCACGATGGGCTCAAAGATGGTCATGGCCGGTAGGGAATGAGCCAAGGGGCCGGCGTTGAAGGAATATTGCTGGACTACCGTGCCCGTGAGTGCGAGGCCGATGAGACCGTAAAACTGCCAGCTCGCCAATAGGGTGGTGAGCCCTTCGTGGGTGAAAATATCCACCACGGCCTTCGAGAGCAAGGCGACGAAGCCATAAATAACGCCGCAGGCCGTGCCCAATGCCAAGGGGCGCTGATCCGGTAGCTTTGCGGCCGCCGCGCCGAGGATTGCGAGGGTGGTCAACCCCACGAGGAGCGCCGGCCACCAATCGCTCCATTCTGGGCGGGGATTGCCGGCAACCGGTCGGCCGTAGATGACCATGATGCCTACCGCGATGGTCAGCGCAATGGACCAGAAAACCTCGTGGAAGGGCATCTTGCGGCCGGAGTACCACGCCGATAGCGGCAGGGTAAACATCAAGGACAGCACCAAGATGGGCTGGACGACCAGCAAGGTGCCGAAGCCGAGCGCGATAACCTGCAGGCCATAGGCGCCAATCGCGGCCGCGGTGCCCACCCACCACAAAGGGTTAGACATGGCGGCGCGCATGACCGAATCATCGGCGTCGAGGGCAATGCGGTGGCGGATGACCGTGCCCCAAGCAACCGTCAGCGCGGATGCGAGCGCGAAAAAGATGGCGAGGAGGTTGCTTAACACCCGCTCAACGGTAGTAAAGATTTCTGTTATATGCATATTCTGCGCTGTATGGCGCGCGTTTTTCTCCATGGGGGCGGCCGGCGCATGGCGCGCTTTACGCTCGGGGCGTGTGAATAAAAAGCAAGCATTGTCTAAGAATTATGATGAGGACTAGACCCCTGCGGGGTAGCATGGGTATTTGACTAATGACCGACAGATATTTCTGGCTGCGTGCAGCCGCGCGCGCCAGGGATGCCTTGAAAGACGAAAGGTGGCATCCTTACCGTGGCCCTGATCGTGCAAAAATATGGCGGCTCATCCCTCGAATCCGCAGACCGCATTCGCGCCGTTGCGGAGCGCATCGTGGCCACCAAGAAGCAGGGCAACGACGTCGTCGTGGTGTGCTCCGCAATGGGCGATACCACCGATGAGCTGCTCGACCTTGCCGCCCAGGTCAACCCCGTGCCACCCCGGCGCGAAATGGACATGCTCCTGACCGCGGGCGAGCGCATCTCCAATGCGCTGGTGGCCATGGCCGTGGAATCCTTGGGTGCCCATGCCCAGTCCTTTACCGGCTCCCAGGCTGGTGTGCTCACCACCGAGCGCCACGGCAATGCCCGCATCGTGGACGTTACCCCAGGCCGCCTGACCGAAGCGCTGGATGAGGGCAAGATCTGCATCGTCGCCGGATTCCAGGGAGTTAATAAGGAATCGCGCGATGTCACCACGCTGGGCCGCGGCGGTTCCGATACCACCGCGGTGGCGCTAGCAGCCGCGCTGAATGCGGACGTGTGCGAGATTTATTCCGATGTCGATGGTGTGTATACCGCAGACCCGCGCATCGTCCCGGACGCGCAGAAGCTAGAGAAGCTCTCCTTCGAGGAGATGCTGGAGATGGCCGCGGTAGGTTCCAAGATTTTGGTTCTGCGTAGCGTGGAGTACGCCCGCGCGTTCAATGTACCCTTGCGAGTTCGCTCGTCTTATTCAAATGACCCCGGCACTCTAGTGATCGGATCGATGGAGGATATTCCTGTGGAAGAAGCAGTGCTAACTGGTGTAGCAACCGATAAGTCCGAGGCAAAGGTCACCGTCCTTGGAATCCCGGACCGCCCCGGGGAGGCAGCGAAGGTTTTCCGTGTCATTGCCGATGCAGAAATCAATATCGACATGGTCTTGCAAAACGTCTCCTCCCTGGAGGATGGCACCACCGATATCACCTTCACCTGTCCGCGTGCCGACGGCCCACGCGCCATGGAGCTGTTGACCAAGCTGAAGTCCGAGGGCGGCTGGGCCAATGTGCTTTACGACGACCAGGTGGGCAAGGTCTCCCTCGTCGGCGCCGGCATGAAGTCCCACCCGGGCGTGACCGCCGAGTTTACCGAGGCCCTGCGCGACGTCGATGTCAATATGGAGCTCATCTCCACCTCCGAAATCCGCATCTCCGTGCTCACCCGCGAGGCTGACCTGGATAAGGCAGCTCGTGCGCTGCACGATAAGTTCCAGCTTGGCGGCGAAGAAGAAGCCACGGTTTATGCTGGAACCGGACGTTAAATACCCAAAAGCAACTACAGAGGATTTTTAAGTCATGACCACTGTTGCAGTCGTAGGCGCTACCGGCCAGGTCGGCCGCGTTATGCGCTCCATCTTGGAAGAACGCAATTTCCCGGCGGATAAAGTGCGCTTTTTTGCCTCGTCTCGCTCCGCCGGCACCGAGCTGGAATTCCGCGGCGAGCAGATTACCGTAGAAGACCTCGCTGAGGTCACCGAGCAATCCGTTGCCGACGTCGATATTGCTTTATTCTCTGCCGGCGGCTCCACCTCTAAGCAGTGGGCACCGGTATTCGCCGCTGCCGGTGCGACCGTGGTGGATAATTCCTCGGCCTACCGCAAGGACCCAGAGGTTCCCCTCATCGTTTCCGAGGTCAACCCCGAGGCAGCCAAGAATACCCCGAAGGGCATCATCGCGAACCCGAACTGCACCACCATGGCTGCCATGCCAGTGCTGAAGGTCCTCCACGATGCCGCTGGCCTGAATAAGCTTCACGTGTCCTCCTACCAGGCGGTGTCTGGCTCCGGTCTGGCCGGCGTGCAGACTTTGGCCGCGCAGGTCTATTCCGTCGGTGAGCACAATGTGGGCTTGGTCCACGACGGCTCCGCGCTTAATGACGAAGACTTTGGCCCGTACGTGGCACCTATCGCCTATAACGCCCTGCCGATGGCCGGAAACCTCGTTGATGATGGATCTCTGGAGACCGACGAGGAACAAAAGCTGCGCAACGAATCCCGCAAGATTCTGGACATTCCGGAGCTGAAGGTGGCGGGCACCTGCGTGCGCATCCCGGTCTTCACCGGCCACACCCTGACCATTCACGCCGAGTTCGATAAGCCCATCACCCCAGAGCAGGCCACCGAGCTTTTGGGTGGCGCTCTGGGCGTTACGCTTGCCGACGTCCCCACTCCGCTCGCCGCCACCGGCATCGACGAGTCCTTGGTCGGCCGCATTCGCCAGGACCAGACGGTGGACGATAACAAGGGTCTCGTGCTCGTTGTCGCCGGCGATAACCTGCGCAAGGGCGCTGCTCTCAACACTATTCAGATTGCAGAGCTGCTCGTTTAAACAAGTGCCGCTTCGCCGCCTGACGTACTAGAAAGCTCGGCGCCCTCCTCTCCCCATAGCAAGGGAAGGAGGGCACCGAGCTTTTGGCTTATCAGCCGTGGACGAGGGGGGCTAGTCCTCAGAAACCGGCTTGGCGGTGCCAGTGCCCGTCTTGCCAAAGTCGAGGTCGCTAGTGGACGACGGAACCTCTGGCTTGGTGTGCTGCACGTAGGTCACGGACGGCTCCGGATCTTCGCGGTCATACTCAATATCATCATCATTTTCGAGCTCCTCGTGGATCTCTTCTGCGATATTGGTGACAAACTCGGTGGTTTCCATATTGGACGCTGCAGCCAGCTTGCGCAGCTCGCGCTCGTTCTTCTTGGTAAAACGCTTGCGCGGGTCTAGGCGGCGGGACACCAGCTCGTGTGCGCGCATGCGGCGGTCGGACTCATCTGAGAGCTTGCTGCCGTTCTTGATGCGGTTGAAGACCATCACCACGATCATCAGCAGTCCGAGGTAGCCCAGGATCGGGTAGACGTTGCTGACCAAGGACTGGAAGCCCACGAAAGACAAGATGAAGCCGATGATGCAGGCGCCGGCATAAACCGGGTAGAAGCGCTTGGGGTTATTGCGGGTCAAGCGCTTGCCCAGCGCGTAGAACATGCCGATGGCGGTATTAAAGACCATGCCGTAAATAACAAAGGTCATCAGCACGCCAAGTACCGGGTGGATGCCGGAAATTAGGCTCAGGACCGGCAGATCCTGGCCGTTGACGTCTTTCGCCTCGAAGAACAGGGCGAAGACCAAAAGTGCCAACAGGATTAAGTAGAGCAGGCCGCCGATGAGGCCACCGATGCCGACTGCACGGTTATCCAGGAAGTTACCGCCAATAACGATGGACATGGATACTGCCGTCATCACGTTCAGGCCGGTGTAGTTCAGTGCGGCTAGCCACCAGTTAGGCAGCGAGGTATCAACATTGTTGACCGCCCAGTCATTCATGGCAGAGAAATCAACGTCTGCATTCAAGATGGTATAGCCGGTGGCAATCACCACGAAGATGATGATGAATGGGGTGATGGTGCCGATGACTGCGGTTACGCGGTCGACATCCATCAGGCCGACGATCAGCACCAAAATCAGCATGGCAGTTGCGCCCACCCACACGGGGATGGATGGGAACTGCTGATTGATATTCGAACCGCCGCCGGCAAACATGACGAAGCCGATGGCGAACAAGGTCACCAGGGTGGACCAGTCCAAAATCTTGGCGGTAAATGGCGATGCGACCTTGTCGTAGACAGCGGTGTGCTCCTCGGCTTGGAAATACGAGCCGAGCTGCAGGATAGAGATGCCGGTGATCATCATCAAACCAGCGGCTAGGGCGATGCCCCACAGGCCCCAGTTACCAAAGGCCACGAAGTACTGCATGGCCTCCTGGCCGGAGGCGAAGCCTGCGCCCACGACGACGCCGATAAACGCCATGGAAATTCCGATTGCGCGTTTTAACATGAAAGGGAGAAACTCTCTTACTCACACGCGCCGGGCCCGGCATTGGTATCGCGCGGGCCCGGATCGACGGTCGATTTATCACGTGTGTACACATCTAATAAACCACACATCGGACAGATATTTCGGGCAAGAATCGCCGCAACTGTGGTCTCGTTCACCCCGGCCGTAGCACGCAAAGTGCAGCTAAGTGCCAAATTTTGGGGCCCGTGGGGCGAAAGGTAACCAGAGCGTAACAATTTGGGAGTGAAATTAACTCCGCGATCACAGGGGACTATTTGGGGGTATTAACCTGTCCCCGCGATGAGATCCTTGCGGGCACGAGCCACGCGGGAGCGGATGGTGCCCACGCGCACGCCGGCAATCTTGGCCGCCTCCTCATAGGTATAGCCCAGTACCTGGGTAAGAATGAGGGCTTCGCGGCGGTCGGCCGGGAGGGCGTCGATAAGCGTACGGGCGTCGATCCACTCGCTCCACGCCGCGGATTCTTCCGGCGCCGCGCCCATCGCATCCTCGTACTCCGTGGCAGACTTTCGCGGCCGGGCCATATCGTGGCGAATATTATCCACCCACACGCGCCGGGCCAGAGAGAGCAGCCACGTGCGCGCGGAGGAACGGGCGGCGAAACGCGGCAGGGCGCTGATGACACGCAGATAGGTCTCCTGGGTGAGATCGTCAGCACCCTCGGGTCCGCCCAGGTGCGCCAGCAAGCGCCACACATCATCCTGGGTGGCTTTGATAAACTCCGTCAGCGCCGCGCGGTCGCCGCGACCGGCCCGAAGGGCGAGGTCGGTGACGCGGGCGTCGTCTGCTGCGGAGTGGTGAGTCACCTGAATGAATCTACCAGCCCCCATTACACTCTTTTGCGAGCCCTGACAACCGTGCAAAGTTTTGCCACACTGGAGTGAACTGACCCCGGATTGCCAGGAGGCATAAATGACTGATTTCACCGCTGATGACATCCTGAATAAGGGCCAGCGCCCCGCTGGCAAGGGGAATACCACCCGCCCCTCGGGCCAGCCGGTGCCGTCCGAGAACACCTCGGTAACCGCTGGCCAGCAGGGCCCGGTGGCGCTCAATGATATCCACCTCATTGAAAAGCTCGCGCACTTCAACCGCGAGCGCGTGCCGGAGCGCACGCCGCACGCTAAGGGCCACGGCGCCTTTGGTGAGCTGCACATTACTGAAGACGTTTCTGCATATACCAAGGCTAAGGTCTTCCAAAAGGGCACCGTTACCCCGATGATGGGCCGTTTTTCTACCGTCGCCGGCGAGCAAGGCTCCCCGGACACTTGGCGCGATGTGCACGGCTTTGCCCTGCGTTTCTACACCGAGGAGGGCAACCTCGACATCGTGGGTAATAACACCCCGGTCTTCTTCGTTCGCGATGGTCAAAAGTTCCCAGACTTCATTCACTCCCAGAAGCGCCTGGGCACCAATGGCCTGCGCGATGCCGATATGCAGTGGGATTTCTGGACCCGTAACCCAGAGTCTGCTCACCAGGTCACGTATCTGATGGGTGACCGCGGCACCCCGAAGTCCACCCGCCACCAGAATGGCTACGGCTCCCACACCTTCCAGTGGGTTAATGAACAGGGCGAGGCCTTCTGGGTGAAGTACCACTTCAAGACCCGCCAGGGCGTGGAGAACTTCACCGATGAAGAGGCCACCACCACCGCCGGCCAGAACCCGGATTGCCACCGCGAGGATCTTTATAACGCCATCGAGGAGGGCAACTACCCGGTCTGGGACGTCAAGGTGCAGATCATGCCGCTGGATGAGGCGGAGAATTACCGCTTCAACCCCTTCGACCTGACCAAGGTGTGGTCGAAGAAGGACTACCCGCTGCACGATGTGGGCTACTTTGTGCTCAACCGCAACCCGCGCAACTTCTTCGCGCAGATTGAGCAGGTGGCGCTCGATCCGTCCAATATCGTGCCCGGCGTGGGCCTGTCTCCGGATAAGATGCTGCAGGCTCGCGTCTTTGCTTACGCTGACCAGCAGCGTTATCGTATTGGTCCGAATTACCAGCAGCTGCCGGTCAACCAGCCGCAGAACGTGGACGAGGTCAATACCTACCAGCACGAGGGCAGCATGCAGTACCACTTCAATGCTCCGGAGGATCCGGTCTACTCGCCCAACCGCTATGAGAAGGGTACGGGCGTGCTTGATGACGCCGCTGTGAACGACCGCTCCCAGCTGGAGACCACCACGGCCGCGGAGCTGTACATCAACCCAGACTCTCACGGCAGCGACTTGGTGCGTGCGCCGTATGTTCGTCACGCCGAGGACGACGACTTTGTCCAGGCTCGCGACCTGTACGAGAATGTCTACGATGATGCCGCCAAGGAGCGCCTGGTCACCAATATCACCAACGCGATGGCCGGTGTATCCGAGGAGACCGAAGAACGCGTATACGAATACTGGACCAACGTGCACCCAGCACTGGGCCAGCGCGTGCGCGAGGTCTACGCCGAGAAGAAGTAACCCTTCCCCGGCAGGGCCTGTACGCTAACGACGCCGCCCCCGTACCGAGTTGCATAACTACTGCGCGGTACGGGGGCGGTTTCTTGCTGTGCGGCTAGTCGCAGCGGCGCATCTTTTCCGGGTTAAGGGTCAAAATGTGTGTCTGGCTCGGCGTGTCGCGGGGGTTAGATTTGGCCTTTTTGAATGCCGATTGAGTGGGTGTAGTCGGTGTCGATAGCGTTGTCGTAGAGGGCTGGGCGT
>NZ_JAVBIG010000014.1:0-34831 GCF_032821655.1 Corynebacterium sp. CTNIH16
CGGAGACGGAGAAGGTGTGTAAGCCGTCGGAGTCTGAGGGTGGTCAGCCGTCTGAGCCGGTGGAGCCTACTCCTGGTGATGATGGTGTGGTTACGGTGACGACGACTGTTGTTGATCCTGACGATCCAAATTGTCCGTCCGGAGGAGGCGACGAGCCTACCCCTGCGCCCTCCGAAGACCCAGACCCAACTCCGACCAATCCGGAAAAATCTTCCAAGTCCTCTTTGGGCTGGCTCCTGGTTCCATTGATTCCGCTGTTGTCGAGCGGTAAGAGCTCAGCGGTGCCATCCGGTAAGCCTGTCCCGCATAGCTCGGTTCCATCTACGGATGAGAAGCGCTTGGAAGAAAAGCCCCAGAAGGAAGCTGATAACGTGCTTGAGGATACTCACCAAGACGGCGAGACTAATCCTCACGGGCCGACGGAAAAGGCGCCACTAGTGGCAAAGCCTACCTCTACCCAAGGTACTCCTACCGCCCACACTGAACGATTCACTGGGTTGGCCAATACTGGTGCCTCGGTACTCGGACTGGTCCTTTGTGGCCTTGCTGCACTTGCAGCTGGTCTATTCCTAGTTCGAAGGAATCGTAAATCTACTGAGAGCTAGTGAAGCTCGGCGGATAGCTCCCTAGTAGCCTAAACCGCGTCTTAAGCCGCTCAATACGAGTTGCTTGAGACGCGGTTTATTTCATTGAAAGGTGGTCCCAGAACGCAAGTCTCTCGGTCAGTGCAGGAAAATCACTTCTCTGAAGGAAAAGATTTCGTTGTTGCCAAGTAGTCAGGTCAGGAACCGTAACCAGCCTTTAGGGCTTTCACCGCTAGTTCAAGACGGGATTTAGCATGGAATTCACTGAGCAAGGTAGATACGTATTTCTTCACCGTGCCCGGTGCGTAGTGCGTGCTCTTGGCAATTTCTTCATTGGACTTGCCTTGGCAGACCAGGTCTAGAACCTGCTCTAAAGCAGGCGAGATATGATGATTGTCTTTAAACTTCGCGGTCGATGCTGCTGTATTAGCGTCGGCGCCCGTGGTGCTCCAATCAGGAAGCTGCTCAAAAAGGCGGGTAAGGGATTGCGGGGTGACAACCGTGCCGCCGCGTACAGCCTCACGCACGGTATCCAAGATGTAGACCGGTTTGGAGCTTTTCAGAATATAGGCCGCAGCCTTATTAGACATGACCTCTTTTAGGGTCTCGTCATTGTCCATCGCGGTCATCGCAACAAAGACCGGCGGGTCTTCCAGCTTGTTAACCTCACGCAAGAGGGTCGTACCATCCATCTCGGGCATATGGATGTCCGCGACAATGACGTCAAAGTCCTGCTCTTGCAAAAGCGCGAGAGCGACCTTGCCATTTTCTGCGGTGGCGCGCACCTCCATGTCCTCAGCCGAGGCGAAGTAGCGCCCCAAGGCCTCAAGGACAAGTGGGTCGTCATCGACGACCAAGAGGGATGTTTTTACTTCACGCACCATGGAGCCGGGCAACCAAATGCAATATCGACAGGAGATGCGTATGCCGTAGTCTTTGGCAGCTCACCAGGGGTAAGGCCGGCGCCGAAGACGGAAGAAGACAACATTAGTGGGGCGAGAAGACTTGCGAGTGCGGCCTGCATTAAGGCGCTCCTTTTGTGAAAGATTGAATAGGCAGAAACAAGCGAAAGCTTAGTGTATGAATTAAGCCTTTGCTATACATCGTGGTGGAACTAACGCCGTTTATGGGCGTTGGGCGGCAGGAATAGGGTTAATTCCCATTTCCCGGAATTCAAATCCGTGTCTAATCGCGCGTTCATCGTGGCTGCAATCCGGTTCATGGAGGACATGCCAATGCCGGAGGACATTTCGGTGTTCTTGCTTGTTGGTTTAGCTACGGGATTAGTGATGGTGATGACCGTCCAGCCCATATGAGGTCGAACGGAAATTACGATCTCCGCCCCTGGTGGGGAATACTTCACTGCATTGAGGCACGCTTCTGTGGTGATGGCTGCAATGGGCTCCAGAATTTCTTGAGGAAATTCTGGCGCAAACTCCTCGCCCTTGACCTCCACAATGGGTGATCGATTGAGGCGGGAAAGACGTTCTTCCTCTTCCGAAATGAGCTGGGCAAAGCTTGTTGGCTTTGTGGTTGAACCAAAACTCATGCCGTCGTTAATGCCATCGATATTATTTCGCAGGACCTTGGTCAGCGCTCGTACTTCCGACATGGAAGAGCGCATGGAGTCGCTGAGGGCATCGAGCTTTTTCGCTAGCTCTGGCAGCTTGGAATATTCGAGACTGAGAGCCTCTAGCTGCATGGTGTTTACCGTTAGGTTAGAAACAACTGAGTTGTGCAAGGTTTCGGCGAGGTCGGTTTGTCGGCGCTTTACGTCATCATTCCACTCCACCATGGCAGATCTATATCGGTTTGCAGAGTGGGCGAAAGTTGCTCCAATCACACCACCGACGCCGATTAGCATTCCCCAAGTGAGGGCCGGGGCAGGATGAATGCTTAGTTCAAGCGTCTCAGGATCGATGAGCCCACATATCCAAAGAAGCAGGCCGACCGCAATTGTGCGGCTGTGTTTGCCGTGGTAAGCAACTACGGCTAGGAAAATCGGGGCTAGGAACACCGAACAGATAAAAGGGGTTCTAGTAAGAAATGTAGCGGTTAGCCAAGCGGCGATAAATGTACCTGACATACCTAACGGCCAGCGATAACCCGAAGTAGTTATCACTGTAAGAACTAGTCCAAGGATGGCTGCCGATAACTGGTGCTCTATGGGGGTAAGGAATGCGCCAAGTAATGTCAGCGCCACACAAATCACCGCAGTTAAAGCGGCTGTTCGCTGCAGGGTCATGGCCGCGCGGATGCGTTGGTGAAGGGGCGGTTGCGAAGGTTTCGACACGGTGCTGTCCACGCTTCCTGGATGTTAGGGCTCAATGAGGTTTATCTTCCTAGTGTAGGTACAGCGAACGTGAAACAGCGATTGAAAACAGCGAAACCCCCGCACCTTCGTGCGCGGTTCCTTGTGGTGGGTTCCGAGCGGAGGAAGAAGGTGAGGGGGTTTAGCTGGTCTTCATGAAGGAGTACAGAAGGCTAATTACTTAGCTTCTGCAGCAGCCTCTGCGTTATCCTTGGAGGACAGGCCCTCGAATACGGAGGACAGGCCCTCGGAGTCGGTGTTGGACTCGGAGGAAGCCTCGATGAGGCCCTTGATGCCCTTGATGAGTGCCTCGAAGTCGATGGCGGAGCTGAGGTCTGCGAGGGTATCGAACATATACATTCCTTTCGGATCGGCGGAGTAAAACTACAATCTCTCTCTGGGGTAGCAGCTCTTAACTGCTGTGATTCCTAGTATGCGGTAGCGGGGGCGGGCTGCCAATCCTCTTTTGGATCCTTTCTGAGGTGACTTTTGGATCCTCTTAGGGCTATTTAAGGATCTCTGTTTGGGTATGGGGCGGTGTTGGGTGAAGGGGGTGATTGCGTGGAAGGTGGGAGTGGGCGTCGACAAGAGTGGCGCTGAGCTGCACAAAAGGAATGTTGATAAGAAAAGTTGAGTCGCGGGGAATAACTTTTGTAGGCTTCCGGTTGTAAGGATTGAGTGACACAGGCTCAAGGTTGCGTGACCGGACGTGGAAGTTCTGTTACAGTAGCGCTCGGACGCAACGAGAAGTTGAGTCACTGACAGTCAACTTTATTAATTACCCCAAGATAAAAGGAGAAGAAATCATGGGACGCGCAGTAGGTATTGACCTGGGTACGACGAACTCTGTCGTTTCCGTACTGGAGGGTGGCGAGTCCACCGTTATCGCTAACTCTGAGGGTTCCCGCACCACGCCTTCCGTCGTTGCTTTTGCAAAGAACGGCGAAATCCTGGTCGGCCAGTCTGCTAAGAACCAGGCGGTAACCAATGTTGACCGCACCATCCGCTCCGTCAAGCGCCACATCGGCACCGACTGGAAGATCAACATTGATGACAAGGACTACACCTCCCAGGAGATCTCCGCTCGCACGCTGATGAAGCTGAAGCGCGACGCAGAGGCTTACCTCGGTGAGGATGTTACTGACGCCGTTATTACCGTTCCTGCATACTTCGAGGACGCACAGCGCCAGGCCACCAAGGAAGCTGGCCAGATTGCAGGCCTGAACGTGCTCCGTATCGTTAACGAGCCAACCGCAGCCGCTTTGGCTTATGGCCTGGAAAAGGGCGAGCAGGAGCAGACCATCCTGGTATTCGACCTGGGTGGCGGCACCTTCGACGTCTCCTTGCTGGAAATCGGCGATGGTGTCGTCGAGGTTATGGCCACCGCCGGCGATAACGAGCTGGGTGGCGATGACTGGGATCAGCGCATCGTTGACTGGCTGGTAGACCGCTTCAAGACCTCGCAGGGCGTTGACCTGACCAAGGATAAGCGCGCCGTACAGCGTCTGCGCGAGGCTGCAGAAAAGGCAAAGATTGAGCTGTCTTCCTCCCAGCAAGCCAACATTAACCTGCCGTACATCACGGTTGACTCCGACAAGAACCCGCTGTTCTTGGATGAGACCCTGACCCGCACCGAGTTCCAGAAGATCACCCAGGATCTGCTGGACCGCACCAAGGCTCCGTTCAACCAGGTCATCAAGGACGCTGACCTTTCCGTCGGCGATATCGACCACGTTGTTCTCGTCGGTGGTTCCACCCGTATGCCGGCCGTATCTGACCTGGTTAAGGAACTGACCGGCAAGGATGCCAACAAGGGCGTTAACCCGGACGAGGTTGTTGCAGTCGGCGCTGCCCTACAGGCAGGCGTGCTGCGCGGCGAGGTTAAGGACGTGCTGCTTCTTGACGTCACCCCGCTGTCCCTCGGCATTGAGACCAAGGGTGGCGTGATGACCAAGCTCATCGAGCGCAACACCACCATTCCGACCAAGAAGTCCGAGACCTTTACCACCGCAGAAGACAACCAGCCTTCTGTGCAGATTCAGGTCTTCCAGGGCGAGCGCGAGATGGCTACTGCCAATAAGCTTCTCGGCTCCTTCGAGCTCGGCGGTATTGCTCCGGCACCGCGTGGTGTTCCGCAGATTGAGGTCACCTTCGATATCGATGCCAACGGCATCGTCCACGTGACTGCAAAGGACAAGGGCACCGGCAAGGAAAACACCATCAAGATTCAGGATGGTTCTGGCCTGTCCCAGGAAGAAATCGACCGCATGGTCAAGGATGCTGAGCAGCACGCCGAAGAGGACAAGAAGCGCCGCGAGGAGCAGGAGCTGCGCAATAACGCAGAGTCTACCTCCTACCAGACCCGCAAGTTCTTGGATGACAACGCTGACAAGGTATCCGAGGATGTTAAGACCAAGGTCACCGAGGCTGCTGACGCCGTTGATGAGGCCCTGAAGGGCGATGACCTCGAGGCCATCAAGTCCGCAGTGGAGAAGCTGTCCACCGAATCCCAGGAGATGGGCAAGCAGATCTACGAGGCACAGGCTGCTGAGGCCGGCGCTGAGGGCGCTGCCGATGCTGGTGCTGCGCAGGGCGACCCGAACGTTGTCGACGCTGAGGTCGTTGACGAGGACGAGAACAAGGATGGCAACAAGTAATGACTCAGGACAGCGGAATGCCGCACAACCCAGGCGACCCGGAAAACACGGATCCGGAGGCTACCTCGGCTGACCGCGCTGAGGCTGCTGCCGAGCAGGCTGAGGAGGCCCAAGCCGCGCAGGAAGCGCAGGCTGATGCCACCGAGGAAGCCGAGCTGGATCCCACCCTCGATGCTGACCTTGAAGAAGCGCTGGCGGACGTCAACGCCGATGAGGTAGAGGCCGAAACCGCGGGCGAAGAGCCTGCCGGTACTGGCGTCAGCGATGTGGAAGCACAGTTGGCAGAACGCACCGAAGACCTGCAGCGTCTCAATGCGGAATACACCAACTACCGCCGCCGCACCGAGCGTGACCGCCAGGCCGTAATCGAGACCGCCAAGGCCAAGGTCATCGCAGATTTCCTGCCTGTTCTTGATGACTTGGAGTTGGCTCGTGAGCACGGTGACTTGGAAGGCCCGCTCAAGGCGTTTGCGGATAAGCTCCACGACACGTTGGAAAAGCACGACCTCGCCGCTTTTGGTGAGGAAGGCGATGCCTTCGACCCTGAGGTCCACGAATCCGTGCAGGACTTGTCCTCCGGCGATGAGCAGGTGCTTGGCACCGTGCTGCGCAAGGGCTACCGCGTGGGCGACAGGCTCGTACGCAATGCCATGGTCATCATCGCGGACCCCAGCGATGAGTCCGGCAGCTCGGAAGAATCCGAGTAAATAACAAAAAGGGCGCCCTGGGAATTGACTAGTGACCTTCCCGCGGCGCCCTTTTACTTAACTTGTATCGATTCTCTTTGAAAGGAGGAGATGCCCAGTGAGCGCTAAACCCGAATGGGCAGACAAAGATTACTATGCGGATCTGGGGGTCTCCTCGTCCGCAGACCAGAACGAGATTAAGCGTGCTTACCGCAAGCTAGCGCGCGAAAATCACCCCGATACCCACCCGGACGACCCCGCGGCAGCGGAAAGGTTCAAGAAGGTTGCGGAAGCCTACGACGTGCTTTCCGACGCCACCGAGCGCAAGGAATACGACCAGTTCAAGGCCATGCTCCGCAATGGAGGCGGCTTTGGGCGGATGGGAGGCGCCGGATTTCCCGGCGGGTTTCGATCCACGCGCATGGGTGGACAAGGTGCGCAAGAATTCGACCTCTCGGACCTCTTCGGAGGATCCGCTGGAGGATCGGCTCAAGGCGGCGGTGTTGGGGATATCTTCGGTAGCGTTTTCAACCGCGGCGGTAGTGCTGGCCACTCAGCTAAACCGTCGCGGGGGGCCGACGTCGAAACGGAAATAACCCTCGACTTCCGCGAAGCCGCTAAGGGAACCACCATTCCCCTGGCACTCAGCGGCAATGCGCCGTGCACCACGTGCCACGGCTCGGGTTCCGCTTCCGGCAAGACCTCTACCTGTGGCACCTGCAGCGGTACCGGTTTTACCTCGGAAAACCGCGGTGCTTTCGGTTTCTCTGCCCCGTGCAAGGACTGCGATGGCACCGGCCGGCGCATCACGGATCCGTGTAAGGATTGCCACGGCACCGGCACGGTTCACCGCACCCGCAATATCACCGTTCGCATCCCGGCCGGTGTTATTGATGGTCAAAAGGTACGCCTCGCCGGACAAGGCGAAGCAGGTCCCAACGGCACTCCAGCCGGTGACCTCTTCGTGGCGGTAACCGTAAAACCAGACAAGGTCTTCACTCGCGAGGGCGATGACCTGCACGTCACCGTTCCGGTTTCCTTCACGGAGCTGGCCTTGGGCGATACCATCGCGGTTCCAACTTTGGATAACCCGGTGCGCGTGAAGATCCCTGCTGGCACGCCGGATGGACGCACGTTGAGGGTGCGCGGAAGGGGCATCGCCAAGCGCGGTGGCAACTCCGGTGATCTGCTGGTTACCGTGCAGGTTACCGTGCCCACCAAGCTCGATGCCGCTGCTTCTAGCGCACTGCGCACCTATGCTCAGGCGGAAAAGGACTCCGGTTTCAACCCGCGTGCGGGTTGGGCCGGCGCCGAGAATGCTTAAGGCAGGAGGTGTGTTAAAAAATGAGCACTGGAAAGGCAGAAGATTCCGGCACCGCGGTCTACGTCATCTCCGTAGCTGCGGAACTCTCCGGAATGCATGCCCAAACCCTGCGCACCTATGACCGCATGGGCTTGGTTTCCCCAGCCCGCACCCGTGGCGGTGGCCGCCGCTACTCCGACCGAGACATCGAGCTGCTGCGCAAGATTCAGGCGCTGTCCCAAGACGATGGCGTCAACCTTGCCGGCATCAAGTCCATCATCGAGTTGACCGAGGAACGCGATCGACTCGAGGCCGAGCGCGATGCCCTTGCCGAGGAAGTCCGGGCCCTGCGCGAGCAGGCCGCTGGACGCCGCCCGCAGCGCAGTGGTGAGCTTGTCCATGTCCCACGGTCAACCTCCGTGGTGATGTGGAGCCCGCGTACCGCGCGTGAGCGCAAGCGCTCCCGCGGCCGTGGATACGGCCAAGACTAACTCTCGCTCTGCAGACGAGTACACCCAACCCCGCAGCCAGCTTCCCCGCTGGCTGCGGGGTTTTCTTCTACTCGCGTATTCGCGGTGCTATGTGAATATTTGCAAAGAAGGTAACCGTAATCAGTGCGCATTGCAAAGTTTAGGGTTAGGATGACTAGCAAGTGAGTGATGTAAGGCACACCAGTAAGTAATGGTGTTTCACAACACCCTCACCTGTAATTTTCTCCAGGAAAGGACACGCACCATGACCCTGTATGCAGCCCCGGGAACCGAAGGCTCCATCGTTGACTATCGCGAACGCTATGACAACTACATCGGCGGCCAATGGGTGGCGCCCGTCGATGGTGAATACATGGACAACATCAGTCCGGTAAACGGCGAGGTATTTTGCCAGGTAGCTCGCGGCAAAGAAGCCGATATCAACTTGGCTATCGATGCCGCGGAAAAGGCCTTCGAAACCTTCGGTAAAACCACCCCGGCCGAGCGTGCGTTGCTCCTGCATCGCATTGCGGATCGCATCGAGGAAAACCTGGAAAAGATTGCGGTCGCTGAAACCTGGGAGAATGGCAAGGCCGTGCGCGAAACCCTTGCCGCTGATATTCCGCTCGCCGTAGATCACTTCCGCTACTTCGCCGGCGCCATCCGCGCCCAGGAGGGCCGCCTGTCCCAGCTCAACCAGGATACCGTGGCCTATCACTACCATGAGCCGCTCGGCGTCGTAGGCCAGATTATCCCGTGGAATTTCCCGTTGCTTATGGCCGCCTGGAAGATTGCGCCAGCGCTGGCTGCTGGAAACTGCATTGTCATGAAGCCGGCTGAGCAAACCCCAGCATCCATCCTGTTGCTCATCGAGATCATCGGTGATCTTCTTCCTGACGGCGTGCTTAATATCGTCAATGGCCTGGGAGATGAAGCCGGTGCGGCACTATCCGGATCGGACCGCATTGCCAAAATCGCCTTCACCGGCTCTACCCCGGTAGGTAAGATCATCAACAAAGCTGCCGCTGACAAGGTCATCCCCGTCACTCTGGAGCTGGGTGGTAAATCCCCGTCCCTCTTCTTCAAAGACATCATGGATGAAGACGATTCCTACCTGGAAAAGTGCGTAGAGGGCTTTGTCATGTTTGCCCTTAACCAAGGCGAGGTCTGCACGTGTCCATCGCGCGCGCTGGTGCACGAAGACATTGCGGATAAGTTCTTGGAACTGGCCGTTGAGCGCGTCAAGAAGATTAAGATTGGACACCCGCTTGATACGGAAACCATGATGGGCGCGCAGGCCTCCCAGGAGCAGATGGACAAGATCAAGCAGTACCTGGAGATTGGTCCGCAAGAAGGTGCGGAGACTCTTGTAGGCGGCCACGTGAACAAGGTGGAAGGTCTGGAAAAGGGCTACTACATTGAGCCCACCGTGTTTAAGGGAAGTAACGACATGCGCATCTTCCAAGAAGAGATTTTTGGCCCGGTGCTCTCCGTAGCTACGTTTAAGGACTATGACGAGGCGATTGCAATCGCTAACGCCACCAACTTCGGCCTTGGTGCCGGCGTATGGTCGCGCAGCCAAAACATCTGCTACCGCGCAGGCCGCGATATTCAGGCCGGCCGCGTGTGGGTCAATCACTACCATGACTACCCAGCGCACAGTGCCTTTGGTGGCTACAAGGAATCTGGCCTTGGCCGTGAGAACCACTTGATGATGCTGGGCCACTATCAGGAGACTAAGAATATGTTGGTCTCCTATTCGGACCAGCCGGCTGGTCTGTTCTAAAAGGCCCTACCCCTCGGACTAGTTCGCGCGTGCCACTTGGCCTAGGCCACGCAAGAACCGGGGGTCCTCCCAATAGGAGCCATGATCGCCAGGGAGGCCATCCGCACCGGGAAGGGGAGTAGCGCCAAAGGTATCAATGGTGGGATCGGGGCCATGGATGCCGGCGTGAGGCCCCGTCGTAATAGCGATGGGGTCGTTGGCGTTTGTGGCTGCCCAGATGCGGCCATGCAGTTCTGAGGCGTGGCCAGCGCCGGTGCCGGGACTGCCGACGAGCACTACGTCCTCAGCAATCCTTTCCTGCTTTGCGGCATGCCCGGTGACGACAGAACCATAGGAGTATCCCACTACGGTGCGCTTGGCCTGCGGATAGCGTCTACCGAGCGAGCGCTGAAACCGGGCGAGTTCTTGACTGGCAGTTCGCGCGGGAGTGGCGTGAACCGCACGGGGCAGGGAGGAGGGCGCCTGGTAGCCCAACCACACGACCGCGGGCCCGCCGCTGGCCTTGGCTAGATTGCGGCCGCGGTCTACCGCACGCTGCCAGGTTTCTGGATCGGAGGAGTGAACTCCTTCCACGAAGGTGGTAAGTGACGCCGGCGTAGTCCGAAAGCCGCCGGGGGCCACCATGGCTACGAGCCGTCCGTCGCTAGTTTCTAGCACTCGTATATCTGGGTTCTGCGCGGCGAGCTGAGATACGTGTTCGCTGGCGTGGGCAAGATTAATCTCGTGGACGGTATCCACTGGAAGATCGGAGAAGTCTTCCAAGCGAACGGGTGGGGCCACCCCGGCAGGCGTACATAGGGCATCGATTTCTTGGGAGCAGAGCCAGTCGAGGGAATCGCCCAGCGCCCGCACTTGATTCAACAAGAGTCCAGCGGCGCTGGCCGCGGCGCCATTGCGCTCATCCACTTGTCCTAGAAATGCGATGATGCGGTCCTCGAGTTCCTCGCGGCGGGCCTGCAGGCTGGCGTGGAGTTCAAGGGTGGTGGCAGCCTGCTCCATCTGGTGCAGTGGTTGTGCGAGCCAGTCCGTGTAGCTTGCCAAACTGGTGCGCGCGGCCTCGCCGGCGGGTCCACCCAGTGATAGGCCGCGCCAATCCTGGTGCGAATCTATAACACGAAAGCGCAGTTCAGCGTGTTCGCTGTGCAACATACTGGCACCATTTTTTAAAGCCACGGATAGGGTCATCGTGCATCTCCTAATGCATGGCCCAGGTGAGAATCCACACCGGCGGCAGCGTGGAGGAAAGCGTCGACTGAACGCAATTGCTCGGCTGTGGCGTCCTCCGTTGCAGTCACGGTGCTGGACCAGGTGGCACGGGCTCGCTCTAGTGCGGCCGCGGTGCGGCAGGCAGTATCGAGCGCGGCCGTCGGCGGTGGCAGCGGAGGGCGCGCCATGAGGGAGCGGACGTAATCGGGCAGGTGCGTGGGAATTTCTACATAACTCATGCCCCTAAGCCTGAAGGACCATACAAGGTCGCGCTAGGGGTAAAGACGCAGCCTGTGGATAACTCCGCATTGCTTCATTATTTTGGGAGGCATGAAGGTAGCAGCAGTCCAGTTAACGTCCACCGGTAATGTCACCGAAAACCAGGAATTGGCCCTCGTCAAGATCCGTGAGGCGGCCGGAAACGGGGCGCGGTTAATCGTGTTGCCGGAGGCCACGGCGCAGAATTTCCGCTCCGGGCGCCTTGATGAGCAGGCGCAGACGCTCGAAGGCCCGTTCGCCACGGCGATCCAAACGCTCGCAGAGGAGCTCGAGGTTACCGTCGTGGCCGGCATGTTCTGCCCAGCCGATACCGTGGAGCGCGACGGCAAGACCATTAACCGCGTGACCAATACGGCGCTCATTGCAGGCCCTGGCGTGCTGGGCGGCTACGAGAAGATCCACACCTATGATGCCTTTGACTACCGCGAATCGGATACGGTCTTAGCCGGCGAATCGCTCGTAGTCTTCGACGTGGATGACCTTGTAGTGGGCGTGGCCACCTGCTATGACATTCGCTTCCCAGAGCAGTTTAAGGAGCTGGCCAGCCAGGGTGCGCAGCTCATTGTAGTACCCACGAGCTGGGCGGATGGCCCCGGAAAGCTGGAGCAGTGGCGCCTGCTCACGGCCGCGCGTGCCTTGGACTCCACTAGCTATATCGTTGCGGCCGGCCAATCGCGCCCGGGCGGTGACGCAGAGGCGGGCAATCCTTCCGGACCAACGGGCATTGGCCATTCCACCATCGTTGATCCGAATGGCGTGCGCATGGCCGAGGCCGGCTACGAGGACGACATCCTCTATGCCGACATCGATCCGAATGAGGTAGCGAAAACCCGCCGCGCCCTGCCGGTTGTGGCCACTGTGGACTAGGCCAGAGCCGCGTAGTCTTCCGGCTGCCAGCGCCCGTCGCGGCCCCAGCTAAGGACGTCGATCTGCTGCTTGCCGACGCCCCTTCGAACCAACCTTTCCGCACCTTCCACAACCTCGTCGGCCGGTCCGACGAGTAAGAAGCGCGGGGGAGTGCCTGTGGATAACTCCACCTCGTTGACTACTACATCGGTCGGTTCCCCGGAGACTACGTAGTCGGCGCCGGGCGCCAATTCGCGGGCATTGAGCAGCCACGGGTCTTTTTCTTCCCGCACGATGCGGCGCACTGGTACGCCAAGCGCTGCCAGGTTCTGCTGGAAGTAGGTGTCATAGTGGGCGCCGGGGCTGCCCGCCACGGCGAAGAGGCGTGGTACTCGGCCGCGGTCATCATCGTCCAGCGCGGCGAGCGCCACGCAGCGGGCCGTGGCCCAACCGGTGCCATAAGCAATGACGACCAGTTCTCCTGCGCCCGCGTTCTGCAGGCTAATGCCGCCGGCGGGCTGGCCCAGGGTCCACCAGTCTCCGGGCTGCGAGTGCGCGAGGGACCGGGAAGCCTCGCCCGCGGTGGAGATGTGAAAGACCACCTGGCCGGTTCCGTCGCTAGGCTGCGCAGGAGTGAGCATCCGCCATTGCCCGGGCAAGTACTGAGTGGTCACCGGAAAGTGCTGCCCCGGTTGATAGGGCACAGCCAGGCCAGCCTCCACGCGGATGATGGACGTCTCGCGGGTGGGGTGATCCACCGCCACCACTTGCGCCGAGTGCGCCGGTGCTTCGCCGGCGGCGTCGGACTCCCGTGCGGCGTCGGCCATCGTGGCGCACACCTGGTGGATGACGTCGCAGGCAAAGTCGTATTGATACTGCGTCAGCGCCAAAACCTGCAGGCCCGCTACCAGGGCGTCTTCAAAACGAGAATAAATCTCGGCCGGAAACCCATGCCGGCGGTGATCGCGGGCGAGCTGGGTGAGCTTTGCGGAGACGTCGGCAAGCAGGGGCTCCCTAGGCTCCGTATGCTCAATCACCCACGCCAGCGCAGGCACCATCGAGGTATGGGTATCGCGCATCGACAGGGCAAAAATCTGCCGGGATTCAGGCACCGCGTTAAAGAAATGCTCGTGCACCGCATCGCGGTACTCGTTTGCGTAATTTCGAAAATGCTCGCCCAGTTCCCACATGTCACATCATCCTAATAGTCAGCGCCCAACCGGGGGTCGAGCTACCTACTGAAAGCTGTAGTGGGGGTGAAAACGGGAGTCTATGTTGTGGATCACTTAGCGGAAGGTATTGTATTCCCTATCCGCCTGCCCTCTAACGGGGGCAAGCCGCCATAATTGCACAGCTAGAAAGGGTCCCCATGGAAGATTTTTCCGCTTATACGCTCATGCTGGATGTGGGCTGGATTTCTTTGCTCATGGTCATCGGCAACGTCCTGCGTCACCAGGTGAAGTTCATTTTCCAGGACCTGCTGCTACCTGCCCCGATCACCGCCGGCCTCATCGGCCTACTGGTTGGTCCAAATGTGCTGGGTTGGATCAACTTCTCCGATAACTTGGGCGACTACACCTCCATCCTCATCGCGGTGGTCTTTGCATCTATGGCCTACTCCATGGAAGTGGGAGGCAACATGGGCAAGGGCGCGCGCAATATGTGGGGCTATTCCACCATGATGTTCACCGGCCAGTGGGGCCTGTTCATCGTGCTGGGTCTTTTCCTTTTTGCGCCGCTTTTCGATACCCCGAATTGGTTCGGCATGATGCTGCCCGTCGGTTTCACGGGCGGCTTCGGTACCGCCGCGGCCGTGGGTGGTGCGCTCGAGGGCGTAGGCGCTGATGCCGCGTCTTCGCTCGGCTTTACCTCCGCGACCGTCGGCACGCTGGCCGCAATCATCGGCGGTGTAGTCGCCGGTAACTGGGGCATCCGCAAGGGCAAGGTCTCCCACGTGCCCAAGGAGCTGCCGGAAGAGCTGCGCCGCGGCTACATCAAAAACATCGATGAGCGCCCGTCGCTCGGCCGCGCTACCACCAACCCTTCCTCCATCGAACCGCTCGCATTGCACTTCGGCTTCATCATCTTGACCGTGATGACCGCCTATGGGATCAACCAGGGCCTGAGCAGCATCTGGGAAAACGTCTCCGTGCCGCTTTTTGCCATGTCCATGGTGGTGGGCCTAATCTTCCGTGCGCTTATGAACTTCGTTGGCGCCGAGGACTACTTGGATAAGGACTCTATTTCCTCCATCTCTGGTGCGGCCACGGACTACCTCATTGCCTTCGGCGTGGCCGCCATCGTCCCGGCCGCTATTGCCTCTTATTGGCAGGCACTTCTCCTGCTCTTCGTCCTGGGCACCATCTTCTGCGCGTTCTTCTTGCTGTGGTTCCCGGCCGAGTTCTTTGGTGAGCGCTGGATTGAGCGCGGCATCTTTGGCTGGGGCTGGGCTACCGCCACCGTGGCGACCGGCATCGCCATCCTCAAGATTGTGGACCCCAAGCTTAAGTCCGGCACGCTGTCTGAATACGGCATGGCCTACATCGGTTTCGGCCCATTCGAAATCTCGTGGACCATCATCGCACCTATGGCTGTGATGTACGGATTCACCGGCGCCTTCGGCGCTATTTCCCTGGCGATTTCCATCGGCGTCTACATTGCCTTCAAGTCCATGCGCCTTATGCCGCCGCGCGGCACTATCTTCCAGGAGGGCATCGGCCATGTAGGACAAAAGCAGGAATAGCCGCGCTTGCCGACGTCCCCTGTCAACCCCGCCGCAAAATCTGTGGCGGGGTCTTTTTGTCAGGACTATGCCTTCTAGGCGTGTCCTGACGGCTGAAGTCTTGACTCCTGCACGGCCGACCCCTGAGGGTAGGAGGTTAAGAAAAACCGCTAAACGTTAAGTATTCTAAGGCTATATTTATATAAACAAATAATGATTACATTGGCCTTTCTCGGGGTTGGCCCTGCTGTTACTACTGTTCACATTTAAAACCTGGAGTCACTTGAAGTGCTAACCATTAGCGGGTATTGATTTAACTTAGAATTTGTTATAATTTCAGGGAATCAATCTCTGTCTTGATGGGGAACTAGATGTATGAGCTGGATGGCGCTTCCGTGCGAGTAGAAATTTTGGAAGCGGCCTTAGATATCGCTGGGACGCGAGGTGAACGTGCAGTAACTTTGGAGGAAGTTGCAAACTCCTTGCAGTGCCCGCTCTCGGATATTGAGGAAGAGTTCCCCTCCAACTCAGAGATTCTTGAGGCGATGCCCAATTTCCTGGAATGGCGTCTAACCAGTTATATGAGAAAAGTGGTGGACCACCTTCCCGAAGGCGCGGGTGCCGCAGAGGTTTTGAAAGCCCTAGCTGAAGGGTACTTCTTCTACTGCCAGGAACAGCCAGAGCTTTATGGCTATCTCTTCGAGCGATACCCAGCCTTGGACGATGTTCAGGTATGCAATATGGCCAAAGGCATGCATACTGGAAACTCGGGTGCAGATTTCGTAGTGAATGTGCTGAAGCAACTGGCTCAAGAACAGGGCGCCGTTGTAGGGGTAGATATTGCCCTTGGCGATATTGGCCGCATTGCTCTTGCCATCTGGTCAATTATTCATGGACTAAGCCATCTCAGCACCAAGGGCGTGGTCCGTTTCCAGCATTCAGTCATTCGCATTGCCAACCTGAGGCAGACTGTCCAGCTGGTGTTGGAAGCGATTATTGATTGGTTTTCCACCAAAAATATTCCAGAGCGTCGGCCAATTATGTATTCCGCACGCGAGATTGTGGAGCGGGCAATGGGGCAGTGGGAGGAGCGCCCCCTCGTTGCCCCACAGAGTGTTGAGTCTTTGGAATTTGAAAAGGCCAAGGATCTAATTATTGAAACGGCGCTTCAGGTGGTGGCCCGAGAAGGTGTTAGCCGTTCCTTCTTTAAACAGGTGGCTCAAGAGCTGAATACCACTACGGATTTTCTCAATTCCGTGATCGACAATGACTTCGCGCTGCGGGAATATGCCGACGAACGAGTAACCCGGGAAATGGCAGAGATGTTTGAAAAGGTAATCGATTCTTTGCCGGCGGATACCGCTATCGTGGATCGTCTTCATATCGTGGCCTCGGTATATTTCAATTTTTCGCTCCGTCATACTGAACGGTTCTGCGCGGTTATCGGCCTGGCTAATGGGTCGATCGTTCCGCATAGCGGTGACGGCAGTCCACATGAAGGCATGACGGAAAATTTTGCTATCATGATGAAGCTTCTGCGCGAATTCATTATGGAGGCAGGAATTCAGCCGACAGATCAGCTGGTTTACTTGAGTGCTCTGGCCATGTGGGCGGGCGCTGACGGCGTATCCCATCTGTGCGCTTTGGGGGACTTCAGGGAGTACGAGGATGACTTGAAGTGGGGTCTCTTCTCCCAGGCGTTGACCTCGTCCTTCTTTGCGGTGGCGCATGGTCTGCAGTTGGTGGATAAAAACCTTCCCTAGGTTGAGTGGAATAGACTCAACTTTGGGTGCGTTGTGCTAAGTGAAGCCCTACAGTGGGTGAATAAATCTTAGAAGGAGCAACGCACACATGAACTCATTTAACCCCACCACTAAAACACAAGAGGCTTTGCAGGACGCCCTGCAAACCGCCTCGTCCAATGGCAATCCGGATATCCGCCCGGCCCACCTGCTGGCAGCCATTCTTAGCCAAGAAGGCGGAATTGCCGCCCCAGTTCTTAAGGCCACCGGCGTAGACCCGGATACCGTGCTCAAGGAAGCCCGCGAGCTTGTTGATTCTTATCCCAAGGCCGAGGGCGCCAATATGGCCAACCCGCAATTTAACCGCGACGGCCTCAACGTCCTGACCAAGTCGCAGGAGCTGGCCGGGGAGCTGGGCGATGAATTCGTCTCCACCGAGGTCCTTCTCGCCGCCATCGCAGGCTCTAAGACCGACGCCGCCGAGCTACTTACCGGCCGTGGTGCTACTTATGACGCCATCAAGGGCGCCTTCCCCTCCGTACGCGGTGCCGCCAAGGTGACCTCTGAGAACCCAGAGGACCAGTTCCAGGCCCTAGAAAAGTACGCCACGGACCTCACCGCACGCGCCCGCGAGGGCAAGATCGACCCGGTCATCGGCCGTGATCAGGAAATCCGCCGCGTGGTCCAGGTGCTCAGTCGCCGTACGAAGAATAACCCAGTGCTCATTGGCGAGCCCGGCGTGGGCAAGACCGCCATCGTGGAGGGCCTAGCCCGCCGTATCGTGGCTGGCGACGTCCCCGAGTCTCTCAAGGGCAAGACCCTCATCAGCCTGGATCTTGGTTCCATGGTCGCCGGTGCTAAGTACCGCGGTGAATTCGAGGAGCGCCTCAAGGCCGTGCTCGATGAGATTAAATCCTCTGAGGGCGAGATCATCACCTTCATCGATGAGCTGCACACCATCGTCGGAGCCGGCGCTACTGGCGACGGCTCCATGGACGCCGGCAACATGATTAAGCCCATGCTGGCCCGCGGCGAGCTACGCCTCGTTGGCGCCACCACCCTGGACGAGTACCGCAAGTACATCGAAAAGGACGCTGCCCTCGAGCGCCGCTTCCAACAGGTCTATGCTGCCGAGCCTTCCGTGGAGGACACGATCGGCATCCTGCGTGGCTTGAAGGAGCGCTACGAGGTACATCACGGCGTGCGCATCATGGACTCCGCGCTGGTATCGGCCGCCGAGCTTTCCAACCGCTACATCACCAACCGCTTCCTGCCGGATAAGGCCATCGACCTCGTCGATGAGGCAGGCTCCCGTCTGCGCATGGAGATCGACTCCTCCCCGCAGGAAATCGACGAGCTTGAGCGCATCGTTCGCCGCATGGAGATCGAAGAGCTGGCGCTGAAGAAGGAATCTGACGCTGCCTCCCAGGACCGCCTAGCCGCCCTGCAAGGCGAGCTCGCGGACCAGCGCGAGAAGCTCGGCGAGCTCAAGGCCCGCTGGGCCAACGAGAAGAAGGCCATCGACGATGTCCAAAACATCAAGGAAGAACTCGATGACCTGCGCCGCCAAGCCGAAATCGCCGAGCGCGACGGCGACCTCGCACTGGCCTCTGAGATCAACTACGGCAAGATTCCACCGCTGGAAAAGGATCTCGCGGCCGCGGAGGTCAAGGCCACCGAACAGCGCAATACGATGCTCGATGAGGAGGTAAGCCCGGACACCATCGCGGAGGTTGTTTCCGCCTGGACCGGCATCCCGGCCGGCAAGATGTTGCAGGGCGAGACCGAGAAGCTGCTCAACATGGAATCCGTGCTGGGCAACCGCGTGGTCGGCCAGAAGGAAGCCGTCACTGCCGTATCGGACGCAGTGCGCCGCTCCCGTGCGGGCGTGGCCGACCCCAACCGCCCGACTGGTTCCTTCCTCTTCCTCGGCCCCACCGGTGTGGGCAAGACCGAGCTGGCGAAGGCATTGGCAGACTTCCTCTTCGACGATGAATCCGCCATGGTGCGCATCGATATGTCCGAGTACGGCGAGAAGCACTCCGTTTCCCGCCTCGTCGGTGCCCCTCCGGGATACGTCGGGCACGAGGCTGGCGGCCAGCTCACCGAGGCCGTTCGCCGCCGCCCCTACACGCTCGTGCTTTTCGACGAGGTAGAAAAGGCCCACCCCGACGTCTTCGACGTCCTCCTGCAGGTTCTGGATGAAGGCCGGCTTACCGACGGCCAAGGACGCACCGTCGACTTCCGCAATACCGTCATCATCCTGACCTCCAACTTGGGCGCCGGCGGCACCCGCGAGGAGACCATGGATGCGGTGAAGAAGGCCTTCAAGCCCGAATTCATTAACCGCCTCGATGATGTGGTCATGTTCGAGCCCCTTTCGGAAGAGCTCCTGCGTGGCATCGTCGACATCCAACTGCGCGGCCTGTCCGAGCGCCTCGACGCCCGCCGCCTGACCCTGCAGGTCTCGGATTCCGCCAAGTCCTGGCTGGCCGAGCGCGGCTACGACCCGGCCTATGGCGCCCGCCCGTTGCGCCGCACCATCCAGCAGGCCATTGGTGACAAGCTCGCCAAGAAGCTGCTGGCCGGCGATATTGTCGACGGCGACACCGTCCACGTGGACGTCGCCGATGGCGGCGCCGAGCTAGACATCGCCGCCCGCTAGTCGGCCTCCCACCGCCCGCCGCGCCAAATCCTGCTCATGCCCCTAGACTCGGGGGCATGAGCATTTTGGTCTCCCCGCAAGAACTCCGCGAATCGATTTATCACGGCGAGCGTTTCACCCTCTTGGCCACCCACTGGCAGCCGCAGCTGCGCCAGAGCTACAACGAATTTACCTCCCTGCACATCCCGACGGCACTGTTTAGCGATACCGCCAATTCCTTCGCCGGCCTGCCCGGCTCCCAAGTAGGCCGCAACCCGCTGCCGGATCCGGATAAGCTGCAGGAGCACTTCCGCCAGTGGGGAATCCGCGAGGACCGTCCCGTCGTGGTCTATGACGAGGGCCGTGGCCTTTTCGCTGGCCGCGCGTGGTGGACCCTGCGCTGGGCTGGTCTGGACAACGTCCGCATCCTCGACGGCGGCTTGGCCAATTGGCGCCACCTGGGCTATACCACGCTGACCGGCCCTGGCAACTTCGCCGTCGGTGCCACCGCCGAGGTCAATCCGGGCCAGATGCCCGTGGCCACCATCGATGACGTGCGCAATCACGATGGCCTGCTCATCGATACCCGCACCCGCAACCGCTTCGCCGGCCGCCGCGAGAACCTCGACCTCAAGGCAGGCCACATCCCCGGCGCCGTCAACGTGCCAGAGCGCCTGTTCCACAACGAGGGCCTGCGCACTTGGAAGTCCGCGGGCGAAATCCGCGAAGTGCTTTTCGACGCCGGCCTCACCCCCGACAACGTCCAAGGCGCCATCATCTACTCCGGTTCCGGCAACCACTCGGCCCTCGCCCTTGCCGCCATGGAAGACGCCGGCTTCACTGGCCTGCGCCACTATGTCGGCGGCTGGTCCCAGTGGTCCGCCAACCCCCACAACCCCGTCGAGCGCGGCGACCGCTTCACCGTCAACGGCTAATCTCCCCAGCCGGCCCCTCGCCTTCGCCCTCAGCCTCCCGCGTCCGCGCGCCGAGCGCTGAGGGCTTGCTCCTTCCTACTACTATCGTGGGATGATGGCTTTTCTAATCCTTGCTCTCGCGGTTCTTCTCGGCATTGCTGGCGGTGCCCTGCTGCTTTACGACGGCAAACAGCGAACCTCCACCCATACACCCTCCGCCGACGCGGATCCCAGCTCCGAGGACCCCAGCTCCGCGGATCCAGCCCCCGCAGACGCCACTCCGGCGGACTCTGCATCCTCCGACGCCGCACCCGAAAACGCTGCTCCGGCCGAGCCTGCCGATTCGGCCTCGAGCGTCGCCCCCGAGCGCGCCCCTGCCGCTGACCCGGCCACCCCAGCCACCGAAGCAGCTGCGTCAGTTTCCGCACCGGAATCCGCGCCCGAGACCCCGCCTCAGCGAGAGCCTGAGCCAACCGGTGAACCCGAACCGGAACCCGATGGCAAACCAGCCCCCGAACCCGATCCCCAGCCGAGCCACGAGACCGCGAGCGAGCACCCCGCGCCTTCCAAGCCACACGCACGCCACCGGCCGATCCTGCCAGGAACCATGCGCCGCGAGCGCCGGAATTGGGCGGAAGCCAAGGGATTTGAATTCATGAAGGCCGACCCTTACCTCGTAGACGAATGGACCAGGGGAGTGGCCTCCACCGGCGCGGCACCCAAAGACATTGTCGCCGGCAACGTGTACGGCCACGAGATACTGTTGATGGATATCGATGGCGTCAACGTCATGGCTATGCGCACCGGTGCGGCCTCCGACATGGTGGTGGACTTTCGCCGCTTCGACCGCGACGACGCGAAGGCTTCCGAGGACCTGCTTTTGGCCATGACCATCGAGGGATTCGATGTGTATTCCTCGGATAGCGCCGTGACCGAGCGCATGGTGGATGAGCGCGTCCACGTCGCCCTGCAGCAAATGCCCGAAGCCGTTACCGCACTATGGATGGAAACGGAGTGGGTCCTGGCGCAGACCACGAAGCAGGCGCGCTCCGCGGAATGGGACGCGATGCTTCCACCTCTCGCCCTGCTTGCCGACGCCGCCCGCGTCCTCCCCCCGCGTTCCTCGGCCACCCATGTGGTGCGCCTCGAGGAATTGGACCCAGCCCGCGAGATTCCCGCCCAGCCCATCGTCGAGGCCGTCGGCGGCGCGCCGGCGGCCGGCGCGCCCGAATTCGAGCGACCCGTCATCCAACGGCCGGAAGAGCCGCTGCAGATGCCGTCTCGAGCCTACTCTGAAACCCGCGGCCCGGTCGAGCACAGCGCCCTCGGCGGCGACGAAGTAGACGCCATTGCCGATGGCCGCGAACGCCCCACACCCGATTCCCACACCGCCCGCCTGCCCCGCCAGCAGTTCCGCGCCGCCTCCATCTTCGACGACCCCTCCGACGATTCCACTAGTGGGCCCGCCCCCAGCGCGGCTGATACCCGCGGGGTCGATAGTCGCGCGGCCGAGGAATCGGATCCGCGCCAGGGAGAGTAGCCTAGAGACCAATACTGGCGGCCTGCCACCGCGCACGAGCCGCCGCGCACGACCCACGACAAGGAGCAGATGACTGTGGATTCTCACACCACCAATGCGCACACCGCGCACGCCCAAAACCTGGACGCCGAGAAGAAGGCCCGCCTCGCTGAGCTGGTTAAGGAACTGGCCGTCGTTCACGGCAAGGTGACCCTGTCCTCGGGCAAGGAAGCTGACTACTACGTGGATCTCCGCCGCGCTACCTTGCATCACGAAGCCTCCCGTCTCATCGGCGCCCTGTTGCGCGAGCTGACCGTAGATTGGGATTTCGCGGCCGTCGGTGGCCTAACCCTCGGCGCCGACCCGGTTGCTACCTCCATCATGCATGCCGACGGTCGCGATATCGATGCCTTCGTCGTGCGCAAAGAAGCCAAGAAGCACGGCATGCAGCGCCGCATCGAGGGCGCAGACGTGGAAGGCAAGAAGGTTCTTGTCGTAGAAGACACCACCACTACCGGTAACTCCCCGCTTACCGCCGTGGCCGCGCTGCGCGAGGCCGGCGCCGAGGCCGTGGGCGTGGCGACCGTTGTGGACCGCGAGACCGGTGCCGGCGACGTCATCGCCGCAGAAGGCCTCGAGTACCGCTCCCTGCTGGGCCTGGGCGACCTTGACCTCGCCTAACGCAGACAGCGCGGCCGACCAGGCCAAGGGGCCGACCGAGTGGAACGAGGGCCGCCATGGCGTAGGCCCGTGGGAAGGTCCGCTGCCGCGAGGGCCTGAGGCCGAGAAATACGACCCAGAGCTGCTCGCTGAAGGAGACCGTCGCAACGTCGTCGATGCCTACCGCTACTGGAGCAGGGAGGCGATCAAAGAGGACATCGATAAGCGCCGGCATAGCCTGCACATCGCGATCGAGAACTTTGAAAATGACGCCAATATCGGCACCGTCGTGCGCACCGCCAACGCCTTCGCCGTCGATACCGTGCACATCGTCGGCCGGCGGCGGTGGAATCGCCGCGGGGCAATGGTCACAGATAGGTACCAGCACTTGATGCACCACGAGAGCGTCGAAAAGCTTATTGCGTGGGCGGCCGAGGAGGGGCTTACCGTGGTAGCCATCGACAACACCCCCGGTTGCGTGCCCCTGGAAACGGCCGAGCTGCCGGAGCGCAGCCTGCTGCTTTTCGGCCAAGAGGGCCCCGGTGTGACGCAAGCGGCCCAGGACGCTGCGCTGATGACCTGCTCCATCGCCCAATTTGGCTCCACCCGCTCCATCAACGCGGGTGTCGCGGCCGGCATTGCCATGCACGCCTGGATCCGCCAGCACGCCGATCTGGACAATTCCTGGTAGGAAGATCGTTACACTAGCTATATCTACCCGTGCGACTGGAGTGATTGAGGAACCGTGGAAGAAAAGTGGGCCCACCGCGCCGAACTCGCAGAGGCCGCCATCAATGAGCGCCACGCGCACTCCGTATGGGGCCTGCCGCGCACCAATCTTGCCGTGGTCAGCTGGCCGCCCACCACGAAGGAAAAGCTCTTTGTCCACTGGCACTACTGGTGGCAGGCCCACTACCTGGACTGCCTCGTCGATGCGGCGCTGCGCAATAACACCAAGGTGCGCCGCCACCGCATCTACGACACCTTGCGCGGCATTCGCATCCGCAACCTCGCGCAGCTGACCAAGAATAAGTACTACGATGACAAAGCCTGGCTCGCCCTGGCTTTCGGCCGCGTGGAGGGCCTGAAGAAGGCAAAGACACCCAAGCGGCTCGCGGCTCTGCAGCGCAATATCCACGAAGGCCTCGATGAATCGCTTGGCGTGCTGCCGTGGCGCCTGGGCGAGAATTTCATGAACGTGCCCTCCAACGGCCCGGGCGCCATCATGCTCGCGCGCATGGGGCGCATTGAGGAAGCACGCCACATCGTTGACTGGATCTATGACCACCTGCTGGACGACGACGGCTACATCATGGACGGCGTTCGCATGCGCATGGACGGCCCTGAGGTGGTAAAAAACATCCACCCCTACTGCCAGGGCGTAGTGCTCGGCGCGTGCCTGGAAATCGTGCTGGCGCTGCGGGAAAAGGCCGGCGTGGGCGATTTGGAACAGATCGACAGCGTGCAGGAGGCCGAGATGGCTTCCGAGATGATGGATTACATCATCCGCATCCGGGGCTTGGTGCAGACCGTGGCCTCGGGCATGGCTACGCCTTCGGGCGTAGTGGACTGGGAGACTGGCGATGGTGACGGTGGCCTGTTTAAGGGCATTTTGATGCGCTATCTTGCCGACATCGCAGTGCGCCTGCCCGGCGATTCCCCCGCCAACCGCGCGACGAAGAAGCTGGCTGCGCGCATGGTGATGGCCTCGGCCGAGTCGGTGTGGGAGCACCGCTTAGAGGTTGATGGTCTGCCGATCTTCGGCTCTGACTGGTTGTCCGATGCGCGCCTGCCGCATAACTACGGCTTCGGCCGGCGCACCATGAGCGAGAAGGTAGGCATCATTCGCGTAGACGAGCGCGATTTGTCGGTGCAGCTTTCCGGCTGGATGCTGATGGAGGCCTGCGCCCGCGTGGCGCGATATTTGGCTAAATAGCCCACGCTTGTCGGAGTGGATTGGTCCCGGAAGTGACCGGGTTGAAAATGTCACACGGTTTTTGCGGCAGAATTTCCGGGAAACGGGCATACTTGGGTGCTGGAACGTGTTTGACCACAAACCCACTTTTTAAGGATGGAAATTCATGCCAATTGCAACCCCTGAGGTCTATAACGAGATGCTGGATACCGCGAAGAAGAATGGCTTCGCGTTCCCAGCTATCAACTGCACCTCATCTGAGACCATTAACGCAGCTCTGAAGGGCTTTGCTGAGGCCGAGTCCGACGGCATCATCCAGTTCTCCACCGGTGGTGCCGCTTTCGGTTCCGGTCTGGCACTGAAGGACAAGGTCAAGGGTGCTCAGGCATTGGCCGCATTCGCTCACGAGGCCGCCAAGCACTACGGCGTCAATATCGCGCTGCACACCGACCACTGCCAGAAGGAAGTACTCGATGAGTACGTCCGTCCGCTGCTGGCTATCTCCCAGGAGCGCGTGGACCGCGGCGAGAACCCGCTGTTCCAATCCCACATGTGGGACGGCTCCGCTATTCCCATCGACGAGAACCTGGTCATCGCCCAGGAGCTGCTGGAAAAGGCTAAGAACGCGCACGTCATCCTCGAGGCTGAAATCGGCGTCGTCGGCGGCGAAGAAGACGGCGTTCAGGCAAAGGCAGGCGCTAACCTGTACACCTCCCCAGAGGACTTTGAGAAGACCATCGATGCCCTAGGGACCGGCGAGAAAGGCCGCTACATGCTGGCCGCTACTTTCGGCAACGTTCACGGCGTCTACAAGCCAGGCAACGTGAAGCTGCGCCCCGAGGTCCTGCTCGAGGGCCAGAAGGTGGCACAGAAGAAGCTCGGCCTGGGTGAGGACGAGTACGCATTCGACTTCGTCTTCCACGGCGGCTCCGGCTCCGAGAAGGAGAAAATTGAAGAGGCACTTCGCTACGGTGTCATCAAGATGAACGTAGACACCGATACCCAGTACGCCTTCACCAACCCGATCGCTCGCCACATGATGGAGAACTACGATGGCGTATTCAAGATCGACGGCGAGGTTGGCAACAAGAAGGTCTACGATCCACGCTCCTACCTGAAGAAGGCAGAGCAGGGCATGTCCGAGCGCGTCATCGAGTCCTGCCAGGACCTGCACTCTGTGGGCAAGTCCCTCTCCAAGTAACTTGGCCACCGTGCTCTAAGTTGAGGCAGCCTCGTACATAGGCATGCCGAATGAGCCGCTTTCCCCGCGTGGGAGGCGGCTTTTTCGTTCTCTCGGCCGGGGCGATTTTAGACGGGGCTCGGTGATCGGCCGGCGCAGTTAAAGGTTGTGGTTGGGGCTTGGCGGCCTAGCGGGGCTGGGGACGAAGCGTGGAGTATTGCTCCAAGGCGGTACCCAAGCGATGCGGCCATTTACGCGCACCATACGGCCGCGTTCTGTGGGCCGCGAGGGGTCATCTTGGTTGACGGCGTTGTGGTGCGCGCACAAGGTGACCAGATTTTCTTGGTTGGTGGGCCCGCCGGCGCACCAGGCGGTGAGGTGATGGACTTGGGCGTCGTCGGCAGGCGTATTGCACCCCGGCCAGGCGCACACGGGATGCTCGGCCGAGGCGAGCATGCGCTGTTTCCACGTGGCCATGCGCTCGGTGCGGTACAGGTTCACCGGGCCGTGCTCCGGGTGGACCAGGCTGATGTAGCCGCGCTGGGCGAGAGCGCGGGCAACCAGCTGTGCGCCGGTCATGCGGGCGCCGTTGGTGAGCTGGAGGGTGATATCGGTGGCGTCGGAAGGCGCGGCGACGATGCGGTCGAGCTGGTCTAGGGTGAGGATGACGTTGGTGTGTACGGCTGGCAGCGCGCCGGGGTTGCCCTCGAGGAGGACCTTCTTGGCGGCGGCGAGGGGATCGTCTTTATTGACGGAGGAGAGCACGCCCTTGATATCGGCGATATCGGTGGGATCGGCCGTAATGGAGATGGTGTGGGGTCCGTCGGGGCGGCGGGTATAGCGCACGCCGGGCTCAGGGCGGCGGGGCGGATTGAGCTGCTTGAGGAGCTTCTTGGCCACGGAGGGAATCAGGCGCGCCTCGGTGCGGCAGAGCTCTAAGCGCAGGTCCCAGGCGCGGTTGGGATCGCGTACGCGGCGGGTATAGGACTCAATGCTTTCGAGCGTGGCGAGGTCGTGAGCGCGGGTGCGGGCGGCGTCGCGCGCGAGGCGCTGCTTGCGGCTATTGGACGTGCGGCCGAAGTAGACGTGCTGCAGGCGGGCGAGCTGGGCAGCCAAAAGGGGGCTGGCTCCGGCCTTGAGGAGTGAGTCTTCGGAGCAGCCCTGAAACTCGGCGACGAGGTCGACGCCGCGGCGGCATAACAAAATAAAATCGGTGTTCACACGGCCGAAGCTAAAGGGCACGCGAGGACCGAACAAGCGGTGCGCGGCCGGGAAGGGCGAAATTGTGGATAGGTGGGGGAGAGGGGGGCGTCGGCAAGAGCTATCCACAGGCCAGCCGACGGCCGAGATGCGCGGGGACGGCGGCGATGGTAGGGGCGGTCTTCTATGCTGGAAGTCATGTCGGAAGCGAAGGAAAGAGTCTCAACGCGGGAAAAGCTGCGGGTGATTGACCGCTCGGTGCTCTCGCGGGTAAACCGCATCCGCGCGCGGTTTGTCTACATCGTCCAGGCGACCATTGGTGCGGCGCTCGCGTACTGGGTGGCCGGCGATGTGGTGGGGCACCCGCAGCCGTTCTTTGCGCCGATTTCTGCGGTCATCATTCTGGGGATGTCTGGTGGGGACAGGATGAAAAAGGCACTGGAGATGTCGATTGGCGGCATCATTGGCGTGGCCGTGGGCGACCTACTCTTCCAGATTGTGGGGCAGGGGCCGTTTCAGATTTTCTTCATTGTGGGCGCGGGCCTGGTGGTGGGCTCGTTTTTGACCAAGTCGCCGCTGGTGACCAACCAGATTGTCTTTGGCGCGATTTTGATTGCGACGATTTTCCCACCCACGGAGGGCCCAGGTGGCCTGCACCGTGCGATTGACGCGATGATTGGCTCGGGCATTGGCTTGATAACCATCGCGCTGATTCCCAATTCCCCGTTGGTGGAGGCGCGGCGCGAGGTATCGAAGGTGTTAAAGATTGCCTCGAGCATTCTTGCCGACGTCACCTATGGCATCCGCCAGCAAGACCCCGCCGTCATCCGCGACGCGCGCGAGGCGGTGCGCGGTACGCAAGACAGCGTCAATACCCTCCTGAGCGCGGCGCAATCGGGCAGGGAGGCCTCGGAGGTCTCGCCCCTGTTGTGGGCCTCGCGGCGCAGCATTCGCTCGCTGGAGCGCATCCTCATGCCGGTAGATAACGCGGTGCGCGGCGTGCGCGTGCTCTCCCGCCAGGCGCTGGGCCTGACGGAGGACCGCGACAAGGTTTCAGACGAGCAGGTGGAATTGCTCGATGAGCTTTCTGAAATCATGCTCGCCATCAGCGAGCTCTATAGTCAGGGCAAACAGCACGGGCACGACGAAGCGATTGAGATTCCGGACCTCGTGCAGCGCCTGCGCATCGTGGGCGGGCGCGCCGGGCTGGACATCATCGACAAGGACGGCACGTTATCGGCCTATATGATTCTGGGCCAGACGCGTTCCATTGTGGTCGACATGCTCATGGTGTGCGGGTTGTCGCGTGAGTCGGCCGTGGCACACCTGGTGCCGACGTCGCAGCACCCGGCCTACCCGCCGGAGGTGTGGGGGCGCGAGGACTAGCGTCCTCGCGCGTAGATAAAGACGCCGTGCGCAATGAGTGACGACGCGCGGGGCTAAGGGCGGACGATCTGGAGGTCGCGCAGGTGGCGGTAGAAGGTCACGCGGGCCACCGGCCGCTTGTGGGGGACCGAATCGACGATGACGCGCAGCTGTGGACCGCCGGCCTGGACGGCGCGGCCGGTGCGCACGGATTCGGGGTCGAGCTGGCCGGGCTTGCGCAGGAGCGAGCGCAGGCGGCCCTGGGATTCGACGGGGGAGGTGGCGCGGGCGGCGAGGATGCCGGGGGCATCGGTCATCGGGACGAGGCGTGCACCGAAGGTTTTGGGGGAAGTGGCGGCGAGCGTGTGGTCATCGATGATGATTTCGCCGGTGAAAGCGCCGTTTGTGGCATCCGAGATGGTGGCAGATCCAGCGACTGCGAGGCCAGAATCGTTGCGGATGAGCGGAGCTGGGCGGACCGGGGCGGTGCGGGCGAAATCGAGGGCTTCGGCCGGGGCGGTGGGAAGGCCCCAGTTCTGCGCGGCCGCGGATGGGGTGGAGGCGGATGCTGCGGACGAGGGGACGGGGATGAAGGCAACCTCGGCCCAGAGGCGGTCGGAGCGCATGAGGCGAGTGAGCACGGCCGAGAGGGCGGCGTCGGAGCCGGCGACGACGATGCGGGCGGGCTCTGTTAGGTGGGGCGCCTGCGGGGCTGGCTCTGGCGCACCGAGGTGGCGGACGTCGGGTTGGGCGGCGATGTCGTCGAGGGAGGGGGTGGGGTCGGCGGGAAGGAGGGGGGATAAGAAGGCGTCGATAAGCGCGAGCTCTTTGCGGGTAGGAACGGCCGAGAGATCATGGGCCTCAGCGGGCATGGGGATGTCCAGGGCGCCGCAGCGGAGGAACAAAAAACGCATGCGCACCATGCTACGCGCGCTTTTTGGGCCGGGAAAGTGTAAAGTTGGAGAGTATTTTGGCTTCAATAATGAGGAAGTGACTAAACAATGGCAGCGATCGTCATTGTCGGCGCCCAATGGGGCGACGAAGGCAAGGGCAAAGCGACCGACATCCTCGGCGGCAAGGTTGACTACGTGGTCAAGCCGAACGGCGGCAATAATGCCGGCCACACCGTCGTGGTAGGCGGCGATAAGTATGAGCTGAAGCTCCTGCCAGCCGGCATCTTGTCTGAGAACGCTACCCCGGTGCTGGGCAATGGCGTAGTGATCAACCTTGAGGCGCTCTTTGATGAAATTGACGGTCTTGAGGCCCGTGGCGCGAACGCTTCGCGCCTGAAGATTTCCGCTAATGCGCACCTAGTGGCGCCGTACCACCAGACGCTCGACCGCGTGCAGGAACGCTTCCTGGGCAAGCGTGCTATCGGCACCACCGGCCGCGGCATTGGTCCGACCTACGCCGATAAGGTTGCGCGCATTGGCATCCGCGTGCAGGACATCTTTGATGAGTCCATCCTGCGCCAGAAGGTCGAATCTGCGCTGGACATCAAGAACCAGATGCTGGTGAAGATGTACAACCGCAAGGCCATTGAGGCAGACCAGATTGTGGAGTACTTCTTGAGCTACCGCGATCGCCTGCGCCCGATGGTTATCGACGCCGAGCTGGAGCTCAACAAAGCCCTCGAGTCCGGCAAGCACGTGCTCATGGAGGGCGGCCAAGCGACCATGTTGGATGTGGACCATGGCACCTACCCGTTCGTGACCTCGTCTAACCCGACTGCCGGCGGTGCTTCCGTAGGTTCCGGCATCGGCCCGACCCGTATCAAGACCTCGCTGGGCATCATCAAGGCCTACACCACCCGCGTGGGCGCTGGCCCGTTCCCCACCGAGCTCTTTGATAAGTGGGGCGAGTACCTGCAGACCACCGGCGGCGAGATTGGCGTGAACACCGGCCGCAAGCGCCGTTGTGGTTGGTACGACTCCGTCATTGCGCGCTACGCCACCCGCGTGAACGGCTTTACCGATTACTTCCTGACTAAGCTGGACGTTCTCACGGGAATCGGCGAGATTCCGATCTGCGTGGCTTATGACGTCGACGGCAAGCGCTACGACGAGCTGCCGCTTACCCAGTCCGAATTCCACCACGCCGAGCCCATTTTCGAGACCATGCCCGCCTGGGACGAGGACATTACGGAATGCTCCACCTTTGAGGAGCTGCCGCAGAAGGCACAGGATTACGTCCTGCGCCTGGAAGAGCTGTCTGGCTGCCGCATTTCCTACATCGGCGTTGGTCCGGGCCGCGACCAGACCATTATTCGCCACGATGTGATGGAGGACCAGTAAGGCGTAGTCCTTATTAGCGTGGTGTGAGAGCCCCACTCTCTAGCACAGTTGAACTGGCTCTCTGCACGATGTTTTTCTAGCCCTCCTAGTAGACAACAAAGATTCCTATCCCCACCTAGCTCTTGGTCCCTCTAAGGCATTTAGCCCTAATTGAGCGAAAGCGCCCGTGTCCCGTCATTGAGTCGGAGCACGGGCGCTGTGGCATTTCAGTGCCCTTTAAGCTGCCCGCAAGACCGCGACATGCCAGCATAGGACCTTCCCTGTTGAACATAACCAAAAACTCATCTAAAGTTAAGTTCGTTTTAAGTACAGAGAGTTTTCAGCTTTCGCGGGCCCTATTCCCGCGTATTACTATACAGGGAGTTACTTCAATGATTATCAAGCTTTTGAGCGGCCTGCTTGCCACCATTATGGGATTCTTCGGCCTGGGGGCTCCGGCACAGGAGGCTGCGCCGGCACCTGAGCAGAAGCAGGTTGCTGTTGCTGAGCAGGGCAACACCGACGACGTGCAGGCTCTTATCGACGCCGCCCATGCCGAAGCCGGCTACGACTTCATCAGCGTCCGCTACGAGGGCGACACCGCCAATATTGCCCTGAATCCGGAGACCTACAACCCGGACAAGGACGACGCTACTTTTGAGGCAGTTTCCCAGCTCCTGCAGGAAAAGGGGTACCAGGTTACTGCCGTTCTTTAAGGCCTAATTCATTCCAGGATCCGCACTGCGGCCTCGGTAAAGCATCCGCTTGCCGACGCCCGTGCGGATTTTTCTTTGCCCAATTCTCCCTCTCCCTTGTGCGAGACCCCTAAGTGTGATTGTGGTAACCCTAGGTAGAGTTTTTGCTCACATATGCCTTTTTGAAGGTGAATGGCAATAGGGTTAAGGCTTACTGCATGTCTAGTATATCGAACGTGCGTGCACCCCGATCGAATGATCTCCAGTCACACCTGTAACACCAATTTTCTATGGGTAATTCCGGAGTAATGCGATGAAATCGTATGCAAATCGACCCCTGAATTTGCATGGAATTAGATAAAGTGCAGCGTATGGAGGTGTTTACATGGGTCTAGTTAAATCTAATCTTAGTATTGGTTAAGCTATCGGTTTAACTCTTTAGCCTTAGAAAATGCCTAGTGGGCGTCGAACATATGTATTTAATACTAGGTTGGCCGTAAAAATAAAAGCATCTACCTGTGGGTATGGGATTAGAAATCCTGCATAACGTGCAGTTTTCTAATGTTTTCTGGCTGGCGCCTTAAATTTTCCCGTGATATTATCCTGAGAGCACAATAAGAGTTAATCCGGATTCGGGTTCAAAACCCTGATTAACTGCAGTGTGTTCAAGTCTCAATTTCAGGTTCTGCTCAGCGAAAACACTCGCTGAACAGGAAAACGAATGTAAGTATTTGTACCGCTCGAAGAGGAAAGAATGAGTATGTTAAGAAACATATCCCGAGAGGGGTGGATGGTCTTTACCGCAGTGCTCGCTGCAATTGCGGTAGTTGCGGCCATGGTCACCGTTCCGGGTGCGGATGCTGAGGACAGTGACGGTCCTGTGAAGATCACCGCAAACAACACCTATGGCTCTGAAGAGTCTGCTAAAGGTGGATTTGATGAAGCTTGGGGAACCGTCTGGGCAGGTGACCCTCAGAGCTCTGACGGGCAGAATGCGGGTTGGGGCTGGTGTATTGACCAAGGAGAGCACATCCCTGCAGACGTTGATCATAAGTATCTAATTTCTCAAGCGGGTAAGGCCCCTATTCCTGATGAGTATTACGATGCCGCTATCAATGTTGCCGTACATATGCGGGATGCGTATGAGAATGGTCGCAAGCAAGAGGCTATTAACGATTCCTACTATTTGGGCGCATTGATTGGACATGGTCAGAATCCAACAATCTCCACGCGCGTCATTAGTGGACTAATGTCCGGTGTGCAAGCCAACGATTTTGATAACTTTACCGGCAGTCCCGAAGAATTTACCGAGTTGACCGGACTTCGCATCGTCAACGCTGTGGACGCGAAATTCGAAACTGCGGATTCTGTGGATATCCCACATTACGACGAGGGATACTACATTACTGTTGTAGGTCCCGAAGGAGACGTAGTTGGTAATAAGGGTATGCCGCTTAAGAGCCAGCGTGTGTTCACTCCGGACCAGCCTGGCCTGCCGGATAATCCGGACAACGGTGGCGGCTCTGAAGAGTCGACTACTTCTCCGGAGAATCCAGATACTGAGGAGAATACGACCGAAAAGACTACCTCTGAGAATCCGGAAGGAGAGACTTCTTCTACCGAGACGACCTCTGATTCCGAGCCGTCTGATTCTGAGGAAACTACCACGGAGGATACAGACGAACCGACTCCGGGTAAGACTACTGATGTAGTACCTAATCCTGATCCGACTCCGACTACGGAGGAACAGGAAAAGAACCTTAATCCGGAGATTAAGACGGAAGCGTCCTTTGATGGCGACAAGCAGCAGGTTGTTGCAGGCGCTACCGTTAAGGACAAGGTTCACTACGAGGGCCTCGTTCAGGGTAAGAAGTACACCCTGAAGGCTGAGCTGCGTAACAAGGCTGCTGACGAGAATGGCGAGCATGCAGTTATCGGTCACGGAGAAGAGGAATTTACCGCTAACGGTGAGTCCGGCAACGTTGAGGTTAAGATCACTGTTGATGACAGTGTGAAGAACCCAGTTGCTGCTGCCGTTGCTTTCGAGAAGCTGTACTCCCACGAGGTGGATGAGAACGGCAACGACGCTCCGAACGATTCTGAAGACGGAAACCTCATCGAGACCCACGAGGACATTGATGATGAGGCGCAGACCGTCAATACCAAGTGGAACCCTGAGATCCACACGGAGGCCAAGATCAAGGATGGCGACCGTGTAGAGAAGGGCACCACGGTTATTGACACTGTGACGTATAAAGACCTTGTTCCGGGCAAGAAGTACACCCTTAAGGCAAAGCTGATCTCCAAGGCAGATGGCAAGACTGAACTGGGTGAAGGCTCTGCGGAACTGGTTCCGGAAGAGTCCGCCGGCAAGAAGGACGTCGAGATCACTGTCAACGACAAGGCAGATCCTGCTGTTGACGCTGCGGTTGCCTTCGAGAAGCTGGTATCTACCGAGGTAGATAAGGACGGCAACGAGACCTCTGGCTCCACTGATGAGAACACGATCGCTACTCACGAAGACATCAACGATGAGAAGCAGACCGTTAACACCAAGTGGACCCCGTCCATTAAGACCAACGCTGACTTTGACAACGCTAAGCAGGTAAAGGCTGGCGTCACCGTCAAGGACACCGTTACCTACACCGACCTGGTGCCAGGTAACGAATACACCCTGAAGGCTGAGCTGCGTAACAAGGCAGTAAATGCCAAGGGTGATCATGAGGTCGTCGGCAAGGGCGATGTAACCTTTACCCCGAAGACGTCTGCCGGTGAGCAGGTCGTTGATATTAAGGTCAACGACGATGTTGAAGGCATCATCAAGGCTGCCGTCGCATACGAGGAACTTTCTTCCAAGCAGGTTGATGAGAACGGTAAGGAAACTCCGAACTCGGACGAAGAGAAGAAGATTACCGAACACCGCGACATCAATGATGAGGCGCAGACCGTAACTTCTAAGATGGAGCCATCCATTGGTACCGAGGCTGAGAAGGCTGAGGGCGATGAGATTAAGGCTGGCACCGTCATCACCGATAAGGTTAAGTACAACGACCTGGTTGCTGACAAGGAATACACTCTGAACGCAGAGCTGCGTTCCAAGGTCAAGGACGACAACGGTGAGTACCCAGTCATCGGTCATGGTGAGAAGACCTTCGTACCATCTGCTTCTAAGGGCGAGGTAGAGGTTAAGATCACTGTTGATGAGGGTGTTACCGAGACCGTTGACGAGGCAGTTGCATTCGAGTACCTGACCTCCACTGCTGTTAACAAGGACGGCGAGGATTCCACCACTGGTGAGAAGAATGACATCGCCGACCACACCAACATTGAGGACAAGGCCCAGACCGTAAAGTCTGACAAGCCTTCCGAGACCACCACTCCGTCTACGACTACGACTGACGTTGTACCGGGTACGCCTGATGACGGTGGCGATGGTGAGACCTCTGAGTCTTCTTCCTCTGAGGATTCTTCTACCCCGAAGACTAGCGAGACTTGTGAGTCTGAGGAGCCGGGTGACTCTGAGAGCGAGCAGCCTTCCGAGTCTGAGGAACCGTCTGAGTCTGAGTCCAGTGAGCCTTCTGAGTCCGAGTCTGTAGAGACCACGTCTTCTGAGGCTTCCGAGACCTCTGAGTCTGATGAGCCTTCGGATTGCGGTTCGACTACTCCGGAGAAGCCGGGCGAGCCTTCTGAGTCGACCGAGCCTAACGAGCCGGGTACCCCGGGCACCCCTGGTGACAACGACGAGAAGGACACCCCGAAGGTGTCCACTAATGCGGACTTCGAGGGCGACCTGCGTGAGGTTGTTGCTGGTGCCAAGGTTGTGGACCAGGTTTCTTACGAGGGTCTGGTTCCGGGCAAGGAATACACTCTGGAT
>NZ_JAVBIG010000015.1:0-29133 GCF_032821655.1 Corynebacterium sp. CTNIH16
ACGCCCAGCCCTCTACGACAACGCTATCGACACCGACTACACCCACTCAATCGGCATTCAAAAAGGCCAAATCTAACCCCCGCGACACGCCGAGCCAGACACACATTTTGACCCTTAACCCTCACAAACGAGGAAACCCCCGCATCATCGAGCTGCAACTCTAGCGGGGGTCCACAAAAGAAAATCGACACCGACCGTGTCGATTTAAACTTTACCACTTCCACACGGACAGTGAGCAAAGCACAACACGGTCGGTGCCGATTATCCGAAAGGAGAACAAGGCACCATGCAGCCCCGAGATGAGCGCCGCGCCAAGCTCGAAGCAGTCAAAGAACTAGCCCGCAAACAAGAACACGACGCCGCACAAGAACTCCTCCAAGCCCAAGACGTCGGCTACACCTCTAAACTCTTCGTCCAAGCACTCTTCCCCTACCGCAAAACCGACAATAAAGAACGAGTTCTTCAAAACGGAGATGGGAAAATTGTCATTTATTCAGGCGAAGGTTTGCCCTACGGCAAGTACCCGCGCCTCATCATGGCCTACATCATTACTCGTACTGTAAAAAACGCGGGACGGCTCAAAGATGGGAAGATTAATCACGAAGAAGCGCTACACATCCCGCTTGGCCGATCGATGAATCAATTCCTCCAAGCAATCGGCATTGGCCAGCGCGGTACCGGAGGAAGCAAAGGTACTCTAACTATCGTCCGAGAACAGCTCCTGCGCCTAGCCGATTCACGGGTCACTGTGAAATCCGATGATGGAGTCCGAGCACGCGGAAAGCACACCCAAATCGTCGACGATTGGGATCTTTGGTTCGACACCAGAGACCCGAACCAAGGAAGCTTTGTAGAGTCTTACATTAAACTCACCCCACAGTTTTTCAAGCACGTTGCCGAAGCACCTATCCCCATCGACCTCAACGTACTGCGCGAGCTCAACAAACCACGAGCAATGGACATTTACATCTGGCTCACCGTAAAGCAATACTGGCTAGCTAAAAACAACCGCGAAGCCTACACCTTCACCTGGGACATGATCGCCGCCAACTTCGCCACAAAGGAACTAACTACAGCAGTCGAACGTCGCGATTTCCGCAATGAAATAAAGAAGGCCATTCTTGAGTTAACGACGGTGTGGCCAGAAGCAGGTATTGAAGCCAACACAGACGGAGTAACCGTCGCCAGAACCGCCCCATCAATTCAACAGAAACCACCACGTCCAGAGATTGACTAACCCATACACGGGAAAGCAGCGCCCTCCGGGGCGCTTTCTTTTTACCCAAAAGCAAACTGCGCAGATTTACCCTCACGGACCATTTTCCCAGTTCAGGCTGCGCAGATTTACCCTCACGCAAAATACGGCTGCGCAGATTTACCCTCACGCGTGCGCAGATTTACCCTCACGCGTGCGCAGATTTACCCTCACGCGTGCGCAGATTTACCCTCACGGGGCCAGTTATCCACAGGGGCTTACCTGCGGATTTACCTATTTTCCCAGGTCGCTTATAACTATATCCCTGTAGATCTATATCCCAAGCCGATCAACCAACACAACCAGTGGATAGTGGTTGCGGTTTATGCTCCCGCCTCGCCTGGCGGCTCGTTGAGCTGCCGCCCAAATCAAAGATTTGGTTGCCACCAAAACACCCCACAACAACCACACTCCTATAACCCTCCACGTAGCCTTATATCTTCTGGACTTTCTTGCAGACGAGGGTAACCTTCTGTACGGCACACAGCGTGACAACCGAGGTGGTATTCGATGTACTACTTGTAGGTAGCAAGCGTACGATCGCACGCGTTTTGCAGCACCGGACAGTCCCGTTAATAACAGCGACTCCTACTTCGCTGGCCAGATATATTAACCGGACACGTTTATTGAACCTGGAGGTTGACCTTAACGCTGCGTCAGGGTTTACGTTTAGGGACATGACAATCTCGATGATCGACAGCGCCACGGGAATGCGCACGATGTTGGATAGCCCTCCGGGGCAGTGGCAGGAGGCCGCTCGTAAATTATGGGAGCCCATGGCTGGCATGTATTTCTTCATTCCAGGTGGTCTCGATATGGCTGCCGTGCACAGTCAGAACTTCGGATTCGGTCCGGATGCCTCACTCAGCAAGTAGATGATGCGCTCTACAAATTGGAGGAGGCCAACGCTTGGGCTCGAGTTGAGCAAGCTCTCGCTAAAGGGGTTCAATACTTGGCGACTGCTAACCCAGGACTCATGATTCCTGACCTCACTGTGCTTCTAGTGTTAGGTGTTCCTTCCAACGAGCACTTCATGGACGAAATTCGAGGCCTGTCGGCCTTCGGTGGGATCAGTGGCTACATTGCCATCACCATCTGGCCGACTGAGGAAGTTCTCCATCGGCTAGAAGCGATTGCCCTACACGAGTTGCGCCACAACGTCCGCTATTCAGCTGACGGCATCGTATGGGACCCGCAGACAGTGACCGTCGGTGAGCACGTCGTGGCCGAGGGACTAGCCGACCTATTCGCTGCCCAGTTCTACAGTAAGCGTGGATATACGCACTTCGTCACCGACCAAACCAGATCGAGAGAAGATGTACTAAGACGGGTCGTCGAGGGCTTGGATGTAACAGGCATGCAGGACTTCGCCGCATGGGTGCTTGGAGATTCGAGCGCCCGCCTAATGGGATCGAAACCGGTCGGACTACCCACCGGAGCTGGTTACGCCGCAGGGGCTCGTATCACCAAAGCCTACATGGATAAGACAGGTCGGACGGCCGCCGAGTGTGTCACCACACCCGCCGCTGAAATCTTAAACGTTGCCTTGCCACAACTAGGCCTGACGCGACACGACAGCTGACAAGAAACACCTGGTATGTCTTGCCGTAGGGCAGGACATACCAGGTGTTTTAGGGCTGCTGCGTGGTGAGCTTTTCGTAATTGGCAAACAACAGCTCCTGGCGCTGCCGGACGGTCGTGAGCTTACGGGAAGCGCCAAATGCCTTATCCACCTCACGGTCAAGCGCGTCATGCGCCTTGATGAGTTCCGGGGCCATGGCGAGTGGGTTGTAGTGCTCGGCCAGCGAGCGCTCTGGGTGCAGCGCGCGGGCATCGAGCACCTTCTTGCCTGCCTTAATAATGCGCTGCCGTGTTTTCTCGTCGAACTCTGGCACGGGGAACGTGTACCACGTCAGAGTTGATCCGAAGCGGAGATCGGATTTAATTCGTCCTTCAATTGTTTGTTTTGCCACGTAATAAACAATTGGAGGACGAAATCAAAGAGAATTGAAGACCTTCTGGGTCAGGTAGAACGAAGTTCGCGTCTCCAGCTAAAACGCAGAGCGCTTGAATTTACGCAAAGAAACAACACTCACGAAAAACGAAACCACGCTTAATAGTAATGGAATACGGCCTGGCGGAACCTCTAGAGCGAAAAGAAGGAGTTTCCAATTCGTATCAGACAATGATGGCCAAAGAGCAGTTTGTAAAACAAGCTGTGCTACAAGCGACAAAGCAAGTGTATCCACACTCACATATCTACCTATAAGAAGCGTCAAACCTGTAAGAACAGTAGATACATAAGCAAATCTAGTGCTTCCTATGCCACAAAGGGAAAATATCCAAGGAATAATCCATAAAGTCACGAGAACTATACCGTCAATAAGCAGCCAATTCCGTGAAACTTGAGCCTCTAACCTGGAAATCTGATTTCTGAAAAAAATCACTGGCAATGCAGCATAAGAAAACGAACATAAAGTGCCAACGTTTGCCCCAGCAGTATCATCGAGCCACGGGATATTTAGCAACCACCCCTCAGCGGAAGAAAGAACAAAGCCAATAAACAGCACCATAATTAAGACAGTAATTAGCCTATGCCCACGGCAGTACAAGAATGCGTATGATGTCATAAGCTAATTGCTAACTCTGCACACAGTCTGCTCGATACGTTGAACAACGTCTCCAACGTTGACTTGTCGATTAGGCTCCCAAGGAAGACCACTAAGCGTAATTCCCAAATCTTTCGCCGGAATTCCGCAGACTTTAGCGTCTGAACGAATCAGTTCTGCAGATCCAGCCTGATCCACAAACTCTCCAACTATCCCCTCTACCGTGGATTGGCCGCTTAAACTCAAATGCTCTTCCGAAAAATCTCCCCACATCACAGGACGTTCTGAAAAATCTCTCCACTCAGTAGGTGCTATTTTAGAGAAAGCATCCCTCGCTTGGATATTAAGTAATATATTTTCGCTAGGAATTTCAGGCCATGCGCATACATTAGAAGAGCAAACAACCTGACGAGAATCTCTTTGTGCAAGTCCAAACTCTGTGAGTTGCTGCGCCCAAGCAAAAGAACCGATAAGACAGAGAAGCCCTAAAAGGAAAGCTAACGTATACATTTTACTACGGTGCCTAAACAGTGCCGCAGCCGAGACTATGGTCAGCGTAGCTCCGATAATCCCTGCAATTGCTGTCCCAATTGCTTTCACATCTAGCGTTGCATCAAAAGAACAGCACGCTAAAAAATCACCAGTTATATGTCTTAAGGCTCCAGGAGAAGTGGCTGGAACTACCGCATACCATGTATATGCAAGCGCAGCTGATACAGACACTGATATCAGTGGTTTAAACGAAAAACCAAGTGCACTTCCGATTAACGTCCAACAGATGCCGACGATGGAGGAATAAGCCAGCATAACCCAAAAAACTGAAGAACCAAACAGTACAGAATCAGTACTTTGTGAAAGGCTTGCCAATACATAGCCAAGGGGAAAAATCAGCGACCATGCAAACATTCGGTTCACATAAATACGAACTACAGATTTTCTCCCCATCTGCACTAGAGGACGAAAACGTGATGCTTCCCATGCCATTGCGGCAGAAACCGCAGGAGCAATTACGAAGAACACCAGTGTAGATTGAGCAGCATTCGACTCATAGTATGGCGTCTTTCCTAATTCCGAAATAGGAACTGCGCTAAGGATTATCCCAATAAGGCAAATCCATAATGATGGACGACGAAGCCAGTGTTTAACGCCGAAATTAGGAATCACTGTAGTTTCCTCTCCGTACAAGAGATCGTGAGAGAATATGCGCTGGGGTATTTCCCGACTCTGTAGCTAGCTGTACAAAATCTTGCCGTGAACCATCGAAATGTAGCTTCCCCTTATCAAGAACAAGGACACGCTCGAAAGGTCTCTGTAGTTCGCCGGCATCATGCGTTGAGACAACTAGGTTATGCCCTCTATCCACAATCCGTTGGTATACCTCAGTGACATGCTCTTTGTTGAGTGGATCAAGTGCCGCACTAGGTTCATCAAGCAGTAATGTTTCCGCCCCAGAGTTCAACGCAGTGGCAATCGCTAGCCTAGAGCGTTCTCCGCCGCTAAGACTTTCGCACCGTTGACTAGACACTCTTGACAAATCTACAAAATCTAGCCAATCTAAGCTTTCTTTCTTTGCAGTCTTTTTATCTCGTCCGAACAACCAAGCAACATAAGCGCAGTACTCACTAGAGGTGAAACCGGTAATAGGGTTAAATTTCTGCTCCACTATAGATATAGATCCTTTCCTCAGTACTGTTCCTTCCTTAGGAGAAGAATCTGATGCAAGAGCAGAAAAAAGCGTTGATTTCCCAGCACCATTAGCCCCGAGTAGAAGCGTGGGGCGTTCATCTATCACCAGCTGCGGTATATCCAGAATTGTCTTATTTGAACGCCGTACCCTTAGTGCATTAACCTGGATGGTCGCTACCATACAAATTTCATCCACTTGATGGTCAAGTGGTTCCACTTGAATGTATGGATATCAGCATGATAATTTCCTGCAGCCTGGCGCCCCCACCCGCCTCGGTCCCATCCCCCATAGCACCTATTGAACGAACGCGATCCTAGGTCGGGGTCCGGCCTCTTAGAAAGCTCTCGGCGCAGGGTCATCTCAACTTTTCCAGGAGATCCTGGTGTAGCATTTGAGCAGGTAGCTGCTGTAATCTCCGTGTTGTAACCATCAATGTTTCGATCGGTCCAGCCACGAGTCCTGTAGCTATCGCGAACCCCGTTAACACTGGTTTCAAAGTGTCCCTCCGCGTTCGCTGGAACAGCGGACATAGAAACCGCCAAGGCAGTAACTAGCCCTGCTGCAATTTTCTTCTTCACAGTACTTTTCCTTTCGAAAGTTAAGCACGCCAAAATCGGCCTCGTCTTTATGCGTCTGCCTCAAGCTCTAAGTGTTGGATGGCTTTTACCTATGCTTGAAACAGCTTTACCTTAACTTATCCGCTTATGGTATGCACAGCCCGCAGTAAAGATATTCTAATTAATCCCCCCAATTACCCCTTATCCCCAAGTTTTATCCACCTCTAAAGTGCATGTTCATATTCATACGCCACGAGGAAAACGCCAAGTTCAAACGGCATAAATCTTCCGAGTTGACGCGTCCCTCACTAGGCTAGGGCCCCCTTTGTCCTTGCAGACATATAGCGGGGATCGTACGTGCACATAAGTTGACTCACGCCTACACAGCTTTGCTCGAACTGTATGGCAACTTCGCTTTGACACCTTCGGTTACTTGCCTTTATGTTTGGCCTTCTTTTTAGCGGCACGGATCTGAAATTTCCGTTGTGCTTCTTCGCACCGAGCGATCCGCGAAGCTTTCTTCTTGTTTGCGTTAGCTAATTCGAAATTTAACTTTGTTGCTTCTTGGGCTTTCGAGGACACCCCTGAGGTCTTGCGTTGCTCCTTATTGACTTTCCGCTGCAGGCGTTTGGGATTTCCTCGCTGTGGCGCTTCAATAGCGCCAGGTATAGGTACGGAGCGATGAGCGCGTTTGACTAGGGAAGAACCGTTGACGAGTAACCACTCATAGAGTTCGGCATTATTAGGCTCGGGGCCGAAAACTACTCGGACGGCGCGGAGCTGGTTGTTGCTGGAAGTCTCGTAGACTCCGCACCAAAATTGACCATCGTGGAAAAGGGTGAATTGAGCAGGCAAAATTGTCTCCAGGTACGCTAAAGCGGACCTGACGACGCTGGATTCTTTAACTCTCATGAGATTAAGAGCTAAAGCGACGGATAGCACTAGCTAGTGTCATCGCTCAGACTTCCTACTGAGACTGTGCGTTTCGCGCATCAGGATCTTACGGGAATAACGCTAACACACCCTGAGGACAGAGAACGCAGCCAACTGATGTGGCAGGAATGAATACCTAAGCAGGAGAAGAGACATGGGTACTCAGTGTGGGAGTATTGCGAAACCTTCGCGCGCCAATTAGCCTAAGACATGACAGCATGGTTCGTCCCTGAACCATCGCTGCACAATAAAAAGGGCCCCAACGAGTGCCAGCTCGTTGAGACCCTCGGGCCTTAAAGACCCACGTGAAGCATCACCGCAATGAGCTTCACGGTAGCGGTCACAACGTTGAGGACTCCGCTCACCAGGTTAAGGATTGCAGCTCCTTTGGTGGCGGGGTCTTTTTTCTTGTGACCGGGTGTATTCAATGAGTGTTTACCCATTGTCTACCTCCCTTTGCGTCGTAGGGTTGTCCGCTCGCCTGAAAAAAGGGCGCGCGGGACAGCCCACGTCACGCGCGGGCCTTACCGCGCACCGACGAGGAAGTCACGCCCACACCCACAAGAAGCGGGGTGCGATTGTGAACCAGCACTAACGCTAGCAGCCACACCTGACGGGTCCCAGTAGCGTAATTCCACCCGTCGACACGCACGACACCTTTCCCTTTTATGTCCTATGAGCGGAACTAAAGAAAAGTTAACACGTGTCCTGTAACATATTTGTGTCTTCATGTTTTCCAGATCTCAATCCTTAACACGAAAGAATCCGCAACATGAAAAACACTGTTTCAGTCACAGGAGAACTGCTTTCAGATTCCCAACCAGTCAGTGATTATGATTGGCCTTCCGATGAGCCTGATCTTTCAACTACCAGTCTGAGCGTTCTGAATACTTCTTTTCGGGATGAGCTTTTGCGTGAGTGTTCTTTTTATCGAGAGTTCAGCGCTGACGACTTCCTGAAATCCTATGGAAACCAAACGCCGTTAGAGCAAGCCATTGCATTGCTGAACCATCATGCTTTTCAATTCAACTCTAAAAAGCGGTTCCGTAATTCAGACGCAGTGCAACAGAGCGTAAAAGAATCTCTTGAAAACGGGACACCATTAGACGTTGTGATCCCCATTTTTGCGTTATTGGAAATAAACTGAAGCGATTCGACCCGACGGTGGTTACATTCGCTGAGGAATGCACTCTTCTAGCCCTTCAACGAATTGCTGACATTTTCCAACAAGTTATTGGCTTGGAGCTTCGGTTTCAGATAATTTCGGATGCCCTATTTTATATCCGTCCCTTAGGCTCAGATCCTGTAGTCGCCTCTCTTTACTATAAGGAATTGTGTGACTATGTGGATAACCATAAGTTAAGTAATTTGACTGTCCATGATATGTCTCTTTTGCCTTCGAATCGTTTAGAAGAATTTGAAGATGCATATTTGCGCTTGGTCAAGCCTCTAAGAGAGGATCCCGGGCATGGCCTTGAAGAAGGAAACCATCAATCTTGGCTGCGATCTATGGCTTCAACCATTACGACACGGGATATTCCGGCAACATATAAAGAAGTAGAGCAGACTTTCCGGAACCATGATTTTTCTACGCCTTTTGGACAAGAAGTACTTTCTCGAACAGGACGCGCATTTGTTGACTATCGGGCATTAAAGTATGCACTAAATGAGCTCCATTGGGATGAGACTCATTTTCCAGGATCGATTCGGGCGACCATTCACCAGAAAAAAGAACCTGTACTGGGATTAAGGGTGTATCCAGAGTATAAAAGGAATTCTCGTTTGTTGCCGTATCATGGCGTTGCTGTTATTAAACGCGGTGTGGATGATAATCCCGTTATGGAGATAGCTCCCGAAATCAGTGTTATCGGACGGGAACGCTTTAAGCGCTTCATTCTTCCTACGGGAAGTACCGATCTTTACGTCGATACAACCTCTATTGAGCTGTAGAAGTCAAAGACATGCAGTTGAAAAAAGCACTTAATTTCAACACTCTTCGTTTTGGTATTGCGTATGCTCTAGGTTTGTTTGTAGCTGGTGTCGATCTTTCTATATCGGTGCGAGCAGGCGAGGCGCTGACAGGAAATTCGTTGGGAGGAACAGCTTCCTACGTTTTAATAGCGTTAGGAACTATCATTGCAGCGCGAATAGGCGCACCGCAGTTACAGCGACTTGGGCCTAGAAGGACTTTTTTCGTAGCTGGAATAATTTGCGTATTATCAGGCGTTTCCACGTCTTATGCCGCCTATGCCAGTGTTCCTGCATTGCTTTATGTAGGCATGCTTTTAATTGGTGTCTTTATGGGACTGTCAAATTTTCATAGGATCCTAGTTAAAGACCACTCGAACAGTCCGAACCCGTGGGACACCAGTCTCGTCTTGTTAAGTGGGGTAGTCGGCTCAATTCTAGGACCGTGGGCTGCAGGAAATGTTGCAGGATCGGTTGCGGAATTCTCTAAGGCTTATCAGCTGGTAATAGCGGTGGGAGGATTAGTTCTACTTACGTCCCTGATGTTACCGAAGCATTCTAGGACGAGTTCTGAACATGCCGCTACTGCGTCTTTTGGTGATCGCGGGTTACTTTATTTGGGTGGAATAGCCGGAATGTTTGGATACGCAGCTATGACTCTCATGATGACTGCAGTTCCTCTTGCTGCCCAAAGTCAAGGGCTGGAAAGTCAGGACATATCGCGCCTGACTGAAATCCACATGGTTGCTATGTATCTTCCTATTGTGATGGTTCCTCCGCTTTTAGCAAGGTGTTCTGCCCGCGCTACAGCGACTGGTGCTTTAGGGGTTGGTGCTATTGGCGGTGTGGTCGTTTTAATGATTGATTCTCAATTTGGGAAGACCAGTCTTTTTATGTTGATGCTCATTGCTGGTCTAATTTGGGCTTTTTCATATACTGCTGCCTCGGATATGGTGGCGGAAAATCAGTTCGGAAAAGCTAATCCAGCTGCACGAGGGCGTGTTGAAATGCTCCCGCCGGCCGGAATGATGGTGGGCGCTATTTTGGCCGGGCTGTTACTGGAGTATTCCGGTTTCTTATCGGTGACAGTTGCATTTATCGCCGTGTCAGTCGCAGCGGTACTTACGCTTTTTGCCCTGAGTAAGAACTCCATTGTGGTAGGCGTTAATCAGCGGTGAGTGATTATATATTCGATCTTGATGGGACTATTTACTCAGGTGAGTTCGCTTATTTGTCGATGGTAAGTATGGCAAGCAACTTGCCTGCGGATAAAGTGTGGTTCCTGTCTAATTCGGACAGGATAGGAGGGGGTCAAATCTTCCAGCGCTTAACAGGAATGGGAATTAATGTTTATGACTCATTTCATGTTCTTACAGCTCAGGATATTGCTCGTGATTGGGTAAAGAATCAACCGGCGATCTATCGAGTTTGGGCCCCTGGCGCGAGTTCCCGACTCTTAGTAGACGGAAAAGAAGTAAATCTTGAGGTAGGAAACCTCAGCCAAGAGTGCGATAAAATTCTTTTGTGTCTCGAGGGGGTCGAAGCGCTGGTTTCACGGCATGGTGAGAAGAAGGTCTCAGATATGCTGCGTGATAATGGCGCTGATATTGTAGCAATGAACCTTGATAGGTGGGTTTCTCGGGGAGGAACGAAAAAGCTTGGGCTAGGTGGCTGGATGGATATTTTAGACGCCCCTGCCCCTTTGGTTGAAAACTTAGGTAAGCCCAGCGAACTTGGTGCTTCTATTTTGGCTGAGCGTGGTCTAGTGATCGAGGACAGCGTAGTTATTGGCGACAATGTTGATACTGATGGAGCTTTAGCTCGAGCTATCGGTGCGGATTTCCTCCTTTTTCACGCACACCAAGATGGAAAATAGGCACAAAAGGAAGACTTGTCCACAAGTCGGCACAAAACTGCGCTGGTTTGCCAATATGGAAAGAGCCTGCGCCGCTTTAGGTGTTTTTCAGCGCCCGATACACCGTAGGGCGAGTCACCCTAAACTCTCGTGCGAGTGCTGCCTTTGACTCCCCTGCTAGCACGCGCCGCTTAATGTCTACTACTTGCTCTGGGGTTAGGGCGGGTTTGCGGCCTTTGCACATTCCGGCCTTTTTCGCCAACGCAATGCCCTCAGCTTGCCGTTCGCGGATAATGGCCCGCTCAAACTCCGCAAGCGGAACCATCGTTCCGATTCTTTAGGTTCGCCTTATATGTACCGTTCGATTATGGAAAATAGGATGGAGGGGTGACTGATAACTCCTCCACCCTCGGTTCTGGCCTGAAGGTCCGCCACCTGACGATGATGGGGCTAGGCTCCACCATCGGTGCCGGACTTTTCTTGGGCACCGGCGTCGGCATTTCCGCCGCCGGCCCCGCCGTGCTCCTCGCCTACGTCATCGCTGGCTTTCTTGCCATTTTGGTGATGCAGATGCTGGGCGAGATGGGCACGGTTATCCCCGCCTCCGGCTCCTTTTCCGAATACGCCGAACACGGCATCGGCCGCTGGGCGGGCTTTACCCAGGGCTGGATTTATTGGCTAGCCACCGTCGCCGTCCTTGGCGCCGAAATCACCGGCGCGGCCGGCTTCATTGGCTCTTGGTTCAACGTCTCGCCGTGGATCCCCGCCGCCGTTTGCGTGGTCCTCTTCGGCATCATCAACCTGCTGCGCGTGCGCAGCTTCGGCGAATTCGAGTATTGGTTCGCCCTCATCAAGGTCATCGTAATCGTGGCCTTTCTCATTATCGGCGCGCTGCTCATCCTTGGCCTCCTGCCCGGCCATTCTTTCATCGGTACCTCCGTCTTCCTAGAGGACGGTTTCATGCCTAATGGCCTCGGCGGCGTCGCGGCCGGCCTGCTCGCAGTGGCCTTCGCCTTCGGCGGCATCGAGGTGGTTGCCATCGCTTCTGCTGAGTCCGAGGACCCCGAGAAGTCCCTGGTCAACGCCGTGCGCTCCACCTTCCTGCGCATTTCCGTGTTCTACTTGGGCTCCGTCCTCGTCATCACGTTCCTCCTGCCCTATTCCATCCTGGGAGACGCCTCCTCTGCCGCGGAATCGCCCTTCACCATGGTTCTCGAACGCGCCGGCATCCCAGGTGCGGCCGGCATCATGGAAGTCGTCATCGTCCTTGCACTACTTTCCGCCTTCAACTCTCAGATCTACGCTTCCTCCCGCATGATGCACTCCCTAGCCTCCCGCGGCGAGGCTCCGCGCATCTTTACCACCACCAATAAGGACGGCGTTCCCACCACCGCCATCGGCCTGTCCGTCCTCCTCTCGGCCGTCATGGTCGTGCTCAACTACGCCGATACCGGTTGGCTTCTTACTTTCATGCTCAACGCCGCCGGCGCCTCCCTGCTCATCGTCTGGGTCTTCATCGCCGTCAGCCAATTGCGCCTGCGCCGCCAACTTGAGGCCCTCCACCCGCTGCCCATCCGCATGTGGGCCTTCCCCTACCTCACCTGGTTTGTACTGGCCCTTTTGGCTGCTATCGCTCTGCTTATGCTTTCTGATGCTGCAGCTCGTATTCAGCTTTTCTCCGCCGCTGCTATGTTTATAGTGCTTGCTATCGCTGGGGTTATCAATTCCAAAGCTCGAGGGCTCTCCCCATCGTCTACGCTTCCTCTGGGCTGATAGGTCATGACGGATTACCAGTTATAAGAAGACTCGTATTAGACGATCTAAGGTGCCGAAATACATGCTCCGGCTGTGATTCTCCTCGAAGGATACAGTGATGCGTAGCCAACGGTACGGAGCGGCATATCCTAGGGTAAGGCATAAATGAAGTGTTTTCCTTGGGTATCTTCCTCAAGCTAGGGAAACAGCGCAATTAAACGTATTGGGCTGTTTATATGGATAATTCTGACGAATCAGCGTCAGGTTTCAGGGCAAGACTAAAGTCTTGCCCGCATTGCACTAACGCGGGCAAGCCCTACCTACCAATGTGCTTGAGAACAAGCAGGATCGATCTCTGTGGGTAATCTACCGAAAGAATCCCACTTTGCTATAGACGGCGTCGACAAGCGGCTGGGCAATCTCTTGCGCCGTCTCTGCGCCCTGAGCCAGGATGCGCTCGAGCTCGCCGCGATCTGCCATAAGTTCGTCGTAGCGTTCCTTGAGCGGAGTGGTAAATTCCTGCAGCGCATCTGCGGTATCGACCTTGAGGTGGCCATAGCCTTGGCCGGCGTACTTCTCCACTAGGGAATCGATAGATTCACCGGTCAGCGCGGACTGGATGACCAATAGGTTGGACACGCCCGGCTGATTGTCGCGGTCAAAGGCCACCGAGCCCAAGTCATCCGTTACGGCGGACTTGATGCGCTTGGCTGAGGTCTTCGGTGCGTCCAAGAGATTGACCAAGCCCTTCGGGTTGGCGCCGGACTTGGACATCTTGGAGGTCGGCTCCTGCAGGTCATAAATCTTTGCCGCACTCTCCGGAATGAACGGCTCCGGTACCTTGAAGGTATCGCCGTACTTATTATTAAAGCGCTCGGCCAGGTTACGAGTCATTTCCATGTGTTGGCGCTGATCCTCGCCCACCGGCACATAATCCGGCGAGTAGAGCAAAATATCGGAGGCCATAAGGATTGGGTAGGTAAATAGGCCCACCGAGGTACGGTCCGAGCCCTGCTTGGCGGACTTATCCTTGAACTGGGTCATGCGGGAGGCCTCGCCAAAGCCGGTCAAGCACTGGAAGACCCAGGTCAGCTCCGCGTGGGCGGGCACGTGCGACTGCACGAAGAGCGTGGACTTGTCCGGATCAATACCTAGGGCGATGAGCTGTGCGGCACCTGCGATGGTGCGGTTTCGCAGCTCCTCCGGGTTTTGCTCTACGGTTATCGCGTGCAGGTCAGGGATGAAGTAGAAGGCGTCATAGCTGTCCTGCAGGTCAATCCACTGCTTGAGCGCTCCCAAGTAATTACCCAGGTGATAGGAATCAGCGGTGGGTTGGATACCGGACAGGACGCGGGAAACAGTCGAATTCTTTGAAACCATGTCTTTTACATTATGTTCCAATGTTAATGCTCGAAACCCTTTTACGATGTGTATCTAGAATCTGCTGACTTTATCTTGGTCGGTTCTACGAGATAGCCTCGCGCTGCTAAGGAGAAAAAGACCTTCTGCCAGGGTCTTTTGGTCCCATCTGATATGCTGCGCCGCTTTAGGCGTTTTTCAACGCCCGATACACCGTAGGGCGAGTCACCCTAAACTCTCGCGCCAAGGCTGCTTTCGACTCCCCTGCTAATACGCGCTGCTTAATCTCCGCTACTTGGTCTGGGCTTAGGGCGGGTTTGCGGCCTTTGTACTTGCCGGCCTTTTTCGCCAACGCAATCCCCTCCGCCTGCCGCTCACGGATAATGGCCCGCTCAAACTCCGCAAACGAACCTAAAATACCCAGCATTAAATCCGCGCGTGGATCTGCGGTGTCTTTTGCAAACGCGAGATTCTCATGCAGAAAAGTAACAGTCACACCTTTGCCGGTAAGTTCATCAACAATACCGCGCAGATCCGTCAAAGATCGGGCGAGACGATCAATCGACGACACAACAAGCTCGTCTCCGTCGCGCACATACGCCATACACTCGACAAGCCCTGGGCGCGCAGTCTTAGTGCGGCCGGAAATCTTATCCTCAAAGAACCGGTCAATCCTGCCGGAAGCATTGAGTAGTTCTTTCTGGCGCTGATTATTCTGCTCCACCGTCGAGACCCGGATATAGCCCACCAGCTGACCATGCGAACCAGAGCTTTTGGCCATTAGTCTTCGCCCTGCGAGGGTGTAAAGGCAGCATTCTCCTGGGCGATGACCGCATCACGATACGACTCAATTGCATCCGTGAGGGCGTACAGCTGAATGCCGTCGAGAGCATCAGCGTCAGCAAGCAAGGCTTGTACAATCCTGCCCAACGCTTGCTGTCCCGACGAGAGTCCACCATGCAGATCTTTCACCCGCGCCAACGCGGGTACTTCGTCAATATGACTTTCAATATGGAAACCGTCAGTCGATAACACCGCACTCACCACTTTCTGTAAATATAAGGCTTAGACCCCACTAGACACGTGTAAAATAATACTAGGAACGGCCCTATTTTACAGGAAACATTCTGCCCCAGACCGTCGTAACAATAGGGTGTACCCCATTGGGGCGCTGGCGGTTTTGTCTCGCGGGTAACATTGGAGGGGAAGTATTAATCTAGCGTGATTGTGAGGGGCACTAATGAAGGAAGTTGTTTTTGACGATCGCCAGGAGCATTCGGGCGATTTTTTGGCAAGCTTGGGGATTGGTCGTAGTGATTTGACTGATCAGGAGCGAGAGCGTGCGTTGGCGGAGATTGAAGCGGGCTTAGTGGCATTGAAACGCCCTTTCCATGTGGAGATTCGTGATGTCGCGTTAGTTGTGCGTAATGTGCCGGATGAGCTCGGCCATTTGCATAGTGCCTTGAAGTAAAGCGTTCTTGTGTGGCAATGCGACAACACCCACCCTTCGGGGTGGGTGTTCGTTCTCTTAGTGAAGTGCTGGCCATTCTCGGAGGTTCAACCGGTCGCACAATCACGTTCATGATCGTCGTCTCTGAGAGTTAATCTGCGACGCTGCAGGGGATGATAGGTTATGGGCTTTAAGTTAACTTGTATTTTTTTTTGAAAAGGTGTAACTTGGTGAACATCAAGCCGCAAGGCAAATAAGCTCTGGCCCTCAGTTGAACTGGGGGCCATCTTTTTTATAACAATGGGGATTGTTTAAGCGCCTGGGGGATCCATTTTTCGTTTCGGAGCCAGATCCCTAGGTCTTCGTTTATAGCTTTGGCAATTGTCACGCAGTCTTGGTGCGTTCTGCTGACAGCGTCAGTGTCTTTGATAAGTGGACGTCTGTGGGTGGCGCGGTTGCGGATATCCTTCACCGCCATTACGCGTTGTTGAAAATCTACTCTATCTGGGGAATTTAGATGGGGAGCGAACGCTTCATTCCAGAGAATCACGCGTGCATTATTTTCGCGAGCGTGTTTCTTTGGCAATAGGTGGACCCAGTTTCCAAAGGTTAGTCCTGCCACATAATCGTCATGTGTTGGAATTCCTACGACTGTTTGCGTGTGGGCGTATTCTTTCAGTGCCGTACCTTCGGAAGGGATAACTAACTCTTTCAGCTTTCCTTCGGGGTTGGTTAGCCATTCGGGGGAGCCATTTTGTGGTGATTTACTGTTCCATTGAGCTAAAGCCCGATCTATAAAATTTCGGAGCAAAACTTCAACTTCGCCTGTCGTTCTATCTACAACTGATGCGAGATATCCGTTCCATAGGTACAACTCAGCCGCCAAAATAATAATTCGTTGTTCAGTCTCGGCATGTTTTTTGGCGATGTCTAAGTAGGTCTGTCTTCTTGGGCGGGGAAGTGCGTCGACGATTCTGCGCGCATCAGTGTACGTAAGAGGGTTGGTATAGAGATTCATGACATAACCTTTCGTAGAAATACTTTCTAATCTTACGGCAAGGTTATGGGGGTGATAGCACTCCTCGCAAGGGGTGATTTTGGGAGTTTCGATTACAGAAATCCGTCGAGCAGAATGGGTGCTAGAATGAAAAACACGTGTTTTTCATTCTAGCACCCATTCTGCTCAATAGCAAGTTGAACCAGCTAAATGTGATTAGAAACACATTTGTGGCGATTCTCGTCACACCCGCATGCGAACGTACTAGAACACCTTTCCATGCTTCACTCCAAGTTCAGTGCTAAAATCGTCCAGTTTTGAAACAGTGCCGAGCTGGTGTGTACCTGGTTTGTCAGCGCAAGTTTCTGGTGTCAAAAATGGTGGATCTCCAGGAGTCTCTCGTGAAGCGTCCTCCTTATATACAGTGGGCATACTGCCGTGTATATTCATGCCCACCAGCGGATGAGGTAGTCGCTTTCCTCCGGCATGGTTTGCATAGTGTGGGTGAACATGCCCGCGAGTGAGGCGTCCGCCGTGTGCTTCTTCTCCATGCTCAGAGGTTGCTTGTCCTCCGTGTCAACCGCAGCCCACACGACAGTGCTGTCCACTGTGGTGGCAGTACGGGTTGTTCAGGTCGCCGCCCTTAGAGCCTGCGTTCTTGTCTTCCTCATCCTCAAATATTGGGCGTCAAAGAACCTGTTGGTTGGCGGTTTTTCCTTTGTCGGCGTCACCGTTGCTGTCATCCCGCCAGGCAGCGCTACGATCTTCCAGCTAACAGATCCCGCCCAAGGAAGACGCTGTTGAAAGCCACAGTGAGTGGCCGGACCAGGAATGCCCTCGATCCACGGTTGTCAGGCCAGGCCGAGCAGGGTGTCGTTGATGTTGATAGCCGCAGTTGCACCGGCTGCTGCGGCATTAACGATCTGATCTGGTGATGAAATGACGTTTCCAGCTGCCCAGATACCCGGCACGCTCGTGCGCCCGTGTTGATCCACTTGAATCCAGTCGTCGCCATCGACAGCACATCCAGCTCCGCGAAGTAGCAGGTCGTTTGGTTTAAAGATTGGGCCGACGAAAACCGCTCCGGATCCCTTGGAGTCTCCATTGTCCAATGTCACCGTGCATCCGCCCTCCTCGTTGTCCGCTACGTGATGAACGGATTGTTCGAGAACATCGATGCCGCGCTGACGCAGATCGGACCACTCCGTCTCGGTGAGGTCCATTCCACAGGTGACCAGTGATACTGTACTAACCCAGTGGCGCAACAACTTGGTCTGCTTCAGGACGAAGCGCTTATTGTCGCCCCCGAGCACAACAACTTCTTGTGCGGGGTCAAGTTGCGCCCCGTGGCAGTAGCTGCAGTGATGGACTGTGCGTCCCCACCCCTCGGCGACGCCGGGAATGCTGGGAAGAATATCTGTGATGCCGGTCGCGACAAGGACGGCTCGCGGCCGCACTACGTGGGAACCGGTCGTCAGTGTCAATGAGCCGATGCTGGGGGTCCGCTCCGATACGTCAATCGACTGCACGGTCCCGGAGACTATCTGCCCGCCGTAGGACTCAACTTCGCCTCGTCCACTTTCCAGCAGCTGCTGTGGTGACATCCCGTCCCTGGTGAGATATCCGTGTGAGTGCTCAGCAAAACGGTTCCGAGGCAGACCGCCGTCAATGATGAGCACCCGACGTCGGGCCCGGGCCAGCGTGAGCCCAGCACTTAGGCCAGCTGCGCCTGCACCGATGATGACAACCTCGGGTTCGATGTCTTGCATTGATTCCTCCGTTGGTAGTGTGATGGACATACACGATAGTATACTAGTTAACGATAAGGCGATGAGTATGATCCCTGGATGCCGCGGCGAGGTCATCGAACGATGGTTGAGCAAGAATCCCGATCTGGACGACCGGACGATGTCCGTCGTGGGCTGCTTCAAACTGATCCACGAGGCTCTGGAGCGCGCTTCGGAAAGGGCTTGTGAACAGCAAGAGTTAAGTCCCGCTGAGCTGGAAGTTCTCGTCCCTCTACGTCACAGTAACGAGCAAGTGACCGGGGCAAAGCTCGCTCGCGATTTGGGAATGACACGAGCCGGGGTGGCTAAGCATCTCAAGCGTCTCGAGCAACGGGAGCTACTGCAGCGATCTTCCATTCCGGGTGATCGGCGATCCGCATCAGTAGCTCTCACGCCCCGAGGGGAGCACGCTGTGGATCAGACCTTTGGTTTGGAGCTCGCCGAACATGCTCGTCTACTCCGTCCGGTTTTCGGCGATACTGAACTCTACGATGCCGTGGTGAAGATTGCCGGTCTGATTGCTGAGCCCGCTGAAGCAGGTCTAGACGAGGGTGCCCAATAGTGGGGATTCGACGCCAGCCTGATCAGGCAGCCGCCTGGCTGAAATGGACGTTACTGCCGATTGACGACTCTGGGGTGCCAATCAGGGGTCGTCGGGGTCCCGCAACCCTGCCTGCGGGATGACATGTAGCGATCCAGAATACGAGCCATATAGCGAACAAGCTCACACCGACACCGAGGACGCGAGCAGGGTCTGGGGTGTTGTTGCAAAGTTGGGGCAGTAGAAAGACCGGCGTGAAATAATCAGAGCCATGGGCATCTTCTCCGGTCGGCATTTCCCCCGTGACATCATCCTGTGGGCGGTGCGGTGGTACTGCCGCTACGGCGTGAGCTACCGCGACCTCGAAGAAATGATGACCGAGCGGGGTGTGCCAGTCGATCACACCACGATCTACCGCTGGGTGCAGAAATACGCCCCTGAGCTGGATAAGCACACTCGCTGGTACCGGCAGGTACTCGACTGGCAGGCCCGGTCCTGGCGGGTGGATGAGACCTATATCCGGGTCGGCGGCACGTGGTGCTATCTCTACCGGGCTATTACCGCCGGTGGGCAGACCTTAGACTTCTACCTCTCACCAAAACGGAATGTGGCTGCGGCCAAGCGTTTCCTGGCCAAGACGCTGCGATCGAATACGACAGCCGGGTCCCCGCGGGTCATCAACACCGACAAGGCACCAGCTCTGGCCAAGGCAATATCCGAGCTGAAGGCGGAGGGAATCTGCCCTCAGACGGTGGAGCACCGGCAGATGAAATACCTGAACAACGTTCTCGAGGGAGATCATGGCCGACTTAAAAGAATCCTGGGACCGAAGGGGGCGTTCAAAAACCGAATTTCCGCCTACCGGACGTTGAAAGGGATGGAAGCGATGCATTCATTACGGAAAGGTCAGGGCACGATGTTTGCTTATGGGCACCCCAATCCGGACGCGGTGATCGTCAACCGGGTCTTCGAGACGGCCTGAGAACGCCGGCACGCAGCGGCCATCAGGAAATGAGAAACTGGGTCGTCTCGGCTCTCCGCCCAACTTTGCAACAGCACCCTATTTAGCTACCCTAGCGCTTGATCGCTTTCTGTCGAGACGACAGGCGCTAACTGGGGTGGAAGGTGGTAATGAAGCTGCCGAAAACGCCCAAAGGAACACGCATCTGATAGGGCGTACTCTAAGTTTGTAAATTCTGAAGACTCGCATTGCAAAGGGAAAATGGCTAAAGATCATTTCATACCGGCATCTTTTATTGCTCGCTTCTCTGACAGCCCCGCCGAGCCGTCTCGCAAAAGCATTGTGGGGGTCAGGTTTCGTGGGAACCCGAAAATAGTGGAGAAGAGAGCGGAAGCTATTGCTTACGCGAATAGTCTTTACGACGTTTCGGAAGTCCTTACAACCACAGGGAAAAAGAATGCCGTTGATAACGTTTGGTCTGTTTACGAGCCAAACATCCCGGAAACCTTAGATGCCCTTATCTCCCGAGAATTAACCGCACACGACTTTTTGGAAACCCTAGTGCCGTTCGTGGCCGGATTTTTCTGTAGAGATCTGCTCTACGAGGAGAGAGTTAATCATCGGCTAGACAGATTAAACGCTGACATTCCTCAAGAAATCAACGAGCTTGTATTAAGGAAAGACCATATAAATACTTCCCGTTTGCAAGAACTGGATAACTTTGCTTCTCGTCTCCTAGCTTGTAACTGGACAGTTTACGAGACTGATGGGAACGTAATACTCTCTGATGTTGGCATCGCTTTTTGTGCGGAAACAGGATTCGTTGGAACAGAAGGGATATCATATATCCTGCCCATCTCAGCTAGGCACATCGTTCATATAGTGCCACTTCCTATCGCTCGCCCTCTAAAAGTGCGAGACAGAGAGTTCGTTCCAGCTATTGAGTATTCGGACGATATATTGTCGTCTGCTGAGCTTAACGGAATATTTGCAACTGTCGCCCAACGATACTGTGTTGGTTCGGTAGAAACGCTTTCGAGCATTTCATTCTCAAAAGAAGACCAGCGCTTAACCGTTGCCCAGATAGACGAAGAAATGAATCACTGGCAGTTTTTCCCGCCTGCTTTGCGCATGAACGGTTTACACGGCCTAATTTGCGCACTTGTTTCACGCCAGATTGATATTGATGACGCGCTTAATTCTTATCTAAAGTCAGGCAATTTCGTTAAACGAATGGACGAAGATATACAGATTTTTTCTGTCAGAGTCCCGTCGAAAGCTAGTGATTACATAAGACTTATTGGGGATTCGCTATTTATAACAGCACATCATCCTGGGGTCGAGGTTCATCACGATGGAAAAATTAAGCTTACCCCCCCACCTGGCAATTGATGACTCATTTTCGGGAATATTGGTATCGAAAAACTATCCATGAGATAGAATTTGGACCTGACCCCAAGGGATTTTGCTTCACCAATGACTTTTCCGGACATGAACAAGTCGATTTTGCCGGTGCGTCCGGTCGATGCTCGTTTAGCACTGCGCTGATACAGGCAGATGTCGCGGGCGTTAATACCGAAGGGTGCTGTTGCAAAGTTGGGCGGAGAGCCGAGACGACCCAGACGAACTTCTAGGTCTGGCCACCAGTCTCAAAGAACGGCTGGAAGGCTCTCAATAAAAAGGAAACTCCCCAGTGCTTCTCGTCGTTGGAAGCACTGGGGAGAAGCCACCTGCGGGGGTGCGGGAGTCGTGGCTTTTTGTTTTCCTTCCGTCCGACTATGCGCCGGGGGAAGCGCGCTGCGGACACCCAAAACCATACCGCCTTACAGCGCGCCCGCAACCGGAGTATCCCTCGGCAAGGTGATAACTTTAAATTTCGGGATGTATATGTACGTATATGCGTATATCAGTACATGAGCATAAAATGATTCTTAGTTCAGTTCTCCGCTTGACGACTGTCATACGTATAGCATTATATACACACATACGCATGTCACTACCCAGGTAAATCCTTCCTGAATCTATTCTTTTTGTATGACTCGAGTAATTTCCGTAATTCAGTCGAAGGGTGGTACGGGAAAGACCACACTTTCAGTAATGCTCGCAGAGGCAATTCGGAAGATGGGCTATACGGTCGCAGTCGCAGACGGCGACCCCCAGCAATCTGCCACCCGATGGGCAACAAAAGTGAAGGATTTTCCATTTCCTATCGAATCTGTCCGCAGCTCAAGTGATTTCTCTGGAGTTGTCAGAAGGGGGAACAATCCGGACTTTCTTATAGTCGATACCCCTCCAGGTGGTTTAGCTTTCATAACCGAAAGCGCCGAGGCTGCCAATTTAGTCCTTCTTCCAACTGGTGTTTCCCCGATGGATATTGATCGAACTCAGGTAACGCTTTCTTGGCTAATAGAAATGGGGATACCAACAGCAGTTGTTCTGTCGAATGTCGACAGGAGGGAAAAACTTCTAGATAAAGTCCATGCCGAGCTGGAGGGTGATGAGACTGCAGCGCTTGCTGAAACAGTCATCCCAACTAGGGCGGCTACACGGCGTGCTTTCGGAACAAAGCCCAGCAGTACGAAGGTGTGGGATTCTTTGGCCAGAGAAGTGGTCGCAGCATTTGAGGATTAAGGGGTAAACGATGGCAATTCCAAAGGCTAAGAATAAGGCGCGGGAAGAATCACCTGGAAATAGGTCGGAGAGCTCGCCCTCAACAAAGATGTTCGCTCAAGCTAATGATAAAGCGACACGCCTTCAGTTGTACGTCCGTGATCGACAATTGATTAAAGAGCTCAAACTCGCTGCAGTGGAAGAAGAGAAGAGTATCTCCCAACTTTTTGAAGAGTGGGCAACACGATGGCTCGAGGAAAGAAGCTGATTATCTGGCGTATGTACCTATATACACACATGTGTATATAGGTACATACGCATGTGCGCGTTAGCGCTTTGAACTCGCTGTTTTCTAAAGCTCTGGACTTTGTTCTTCTTCAAGATCGTCGGTGGGAGCTTGTTCCTCGTTGTCGTGGTTGTTGTTGTGGGTAGTAGTGATGTGCGGTGCGTCATCTAGTCCAAGACTTGCAAGGAAGTCAAGGCTTGCGCGCGCACCTTCGTTCAATTTCTCGACGTCCTCGTCTTCGCCTGCCGTAGATTCATGTTCTGGTTCCTCTTCCTTCTCGTTCTGTGGCGTGTCGCCTAAGCCGAGGCTGGCGATAAAGTCCATGCTTGCTTGTGCGCCGGGGTGGAGCTTCGGTTCTGGGGTATTTTCTTCGTCCTTGTCGTCGTGGCTTTGAGGCTTCTCGGGGCCTTCGTCTCCGAGTCCCAGACTTGCGATGAAGTCGAGGCTTGCTCGCGCACCCTCGTTCAGTCCGCTGGTGTCTTTGTCTTGGGCGTTGTGGGCGTTTTCATCTTCTGCTGTGGTCTCGGGTGCTGGTTCCTCTTCCTCCACTTCGCTGTAAGTGGTGTCTTGTTCGTCGTGGTGAGTCTCGTCATTGTCTGGTTCGTAGGCAGCAGCAATGGTTTCTGCGACCATGTCGCGGATTGCCTCTTGTACTGGCTCGTCTACGCCTAGGCGGCGTAGTTCGTAGGTGCGTTGTGCGGCAAGCAGGTTGACTTCATCGGCAATGTAGCCTGCATGGTCGGCAACATCGTTGGGGATTTCTTCTGTACCTAAGCGCGTGGCGATGTCTGCGCGGTCAGCCCAGTCCATCTTCTCGCGGCGAATCGAATCGAGTCGTTGTTGAAGCTTGTGGGCGTGTTCGCTGTCGTGTTGTGCGGCAGCGTGGAGGCGTTTGTCCCATTCTTCTGTGTCGTCGGCGCGGTAGCAGATCTCGTCCCATAGACCTGCCTCCGGCAAGTTAGAACCGGTCTCTTCAATGGCCTGCTGGGCTAGGCTGCGGCGCTGTTGCGCCTGTTCAAGGCGCTGGTGCGCATGGTCTATGCGCTGTTGGTACGTGCCATAACCGTCGGCGTCGTGGTCGTAGGCCCGCTCGGCTACCGGGCGGGTGTAGTCCTCTGCCAGCAGGCGTTGGTGCTCAATGTCTGCCAGGGCTGCTTCTTCCTCACGAAGGGCCGCACTGTGGTCTGCCATGGCCTGCTCGTAGGCGCGAATGCGCCCAGCATCAAGTACTAGCTGCTGGTAGTCGGCCTGTACCTCGTTGAGAGCGGCGTCTTTATCCTCGTGTAGGCGAGTAGTAACACTTGCCTCTTGCCAGGTCAGCGACTCGACCTTCGAGTAAGCAAAGCGTGCGTGCTCTGCCAGCACAGTTTGGTTGAGCTGGTTGAGGTTTCCTTCCTTTCCAGTAAGGCGAGCAGTTTCCGCGCGGTCGTAAGGGTTGTGAGTGCGCAGCCACGTATCGAGTTCTATATCTGTCTGACCAGATACAGGAGGCAGCTGGTTGCGCTTTCCGGTATCGCGCAAGCGGAGTTGTTCGTCTAGACGGTAGCGGATAAGCCGTGCCGGATCATGGGCGTTGTCAATATCGCGAGTAGCAGCGTCCATGACGGTGCGCGGGTCAATGCCCGCGTCGATAAGCCTTGCCCAGCCGTGGCGGATGGGTTCTACACCGTCATCGCTGATCTCAATCTTTCGGGAAAGGTCGCCTGGCAGGGTGTCGATCCAGTCCGGCAGGTAAGCGTCGATGAAGTCGTTGGTGGCTTCATCTTTACCCATAAGCCACAGGCCCATCATGCGATCAGGTGAGGTCTGCTCGTCTACCACCTCGGCTATAACCTCGCGTGCAGCCTTCGGGCTGTTATCGCGCGAAATTGCCTTATTAAAGACGTCCCTGACACTCGGGGCGTGGTCTATGCCTTGGTAGTGGTAGTGGCCTTCCTCGGCCAGCTCATCTAGCTGATGTTCGGTCACAGCATAGATGTGGTTGGCGATTTTGCCGCGTGTCAGCGCCACATACAGCCCTGCCCTATCGACGTGATGGTCGATTACCGCGCGGGTGCAGTCCACGGTGCTGCCCTGGGCGCGGTGGACGGTAGCAGCGTAGCCTAACTGCACGTTGTCGTGGACGTAGTCTGCTGGCAGGCACAGTTCCTCGCCGGTGGTTTGGTTGCGGGCGGTGATACTGCCGTTCTCGGCAATGGCGGTAACGGTAAGCAGCGTGCCGTTGTTGATACGGGTACTCGTGGCGGTCTTGTCGTCGTAGAAAGTCTGGTTTTTGCGCGCCAGGATCGTATCGCCCACACCTGCTTTTTCGCCTCTAGAAAGCGGGGCTTCCATGGTGGTGTCTACAACGCCCACGGCGATGTAGTGGGCGCGGATTGTCTCGTTGAGTTCTGCCACATCGCGGTTGGTGGCAGCAATAAGCAGGCTGGTTTTACCGCTGGAAATATCAGACAGGTAGTCTGCTGCGGCCTTATCCAACATGTCGCCGCGCGCGCCACCATTGACCCAACCACGCTCTAAATAGAAGTCGAAAGTAGAAGAATCGCCCTCGCGCAAGCGCAAGCTGGTGGCAGATTGTGCACTATCTCCGCCAAAGCGCACGACTTCGGATAGCTGGTTATCAGTGCGGCCTGCGGCGTTGACCATAGCGCCGAAAAGGCCACCGTTTTCGACCGCTCCGAGCTGTTTATGGTCACCAATAAAGCGCACGACTGCGCCTGCTTCTTCGGCAATCTCTAGCAGTGAGCCGATGTTAGGGGTAGAGGCCATGCCGGCCTCATCGACGATGATCATATCGCCTGCGTTAATGGATACTGGAAGATCTTTGAGGCTATGGCCGGGCTTTGTGGGGTGGTTTCCGCGCCAGGTGTAGGTGAGTTTGTCGATGGTAAAAGCGTCAAAGCCTAAGTCCCCAGACAACACCTCTGCCGCCTGCGCAGACGGGGCCAGGCCAATAACGTTGCGGCCTTCCTTGGCCCACACGTTGGCGACAAGACGCATAGACGCGGTCTTGCCCGTACCAGCCGGGCCCACACCAGTAGCCGCGAGTGTGCCGCAGGTAAGTAGGTAGCGCGCCATGGATTCCTGCCCGGCGTTAAGACGGAAACCAGACTCTTTTTCGTGCTCATCCAGTGCCGTATCAATCGCGTGAGAGGGTGCGAATGCGGCCACCGGTTCGTTGAGCGCGGCCAGTGCTTTGTCTTCAGTATCAAGGATGTCATGGGTGGTATAAAGCTCACTATCAGCGCGGGTATCGCGAGCTTTACCTGCCGTGTTTTTTAGTGCTTCGGGCAGTTCCAGGACGTCAAAATCATTCAAGGAAATGGCTTTATCGCGCACAATAGCCTCCACCACAGTGGCGTGGATAAGGTCGCGCTCGGCGAGTGACGCGAAGCGATAGCCTTGCAGTTTTCCACCCGCAGCAGTAGCTACATGCGAGGCGCGAAAGTAGGAACGACGCCTAGTTACCGTGTCTAAAACCTCGCCGATAAGACCCGAAAGGTGGGCCTCGGCGTCTAATAGTGGGCGCTCATCACGGGTAGAATCTGCGGCCAGCCGGGCGATAGAAGCTAGTTCTTCTGCCCCGTTGTCACGGTCAGATACTTCGCTTTTCCAGCCTGCGCGAAGCTCGGTAAGGCTTTCTGGTTCACGCTTAGCGTCGCGTGTTTCCAAAATAGCTTGCTGCCACAAGCGCCCTACCTCAACCGAGTTTGGGGTCGTGCCGCGCGCGGCAACGAACTCTTCCACCAGGCGCTTGTAGACCGGCTGCGCGTCGCGTCGACGCTTAGAAAACGACTCCATCAACGACTCGGAAACACCCTCGATCTCCCACGTGGGTTCCTTGTTGACCCCATGGTCGCAGGCGGTAAAGGTGTAGCCCATCTCGTTAGAAAGCAGCGTGTTCAAGATGGAATCATAGCGGTGCGAAATCGACTGATGATACTTCATCAACGTGTACCCATCGATAGACAACCAGCGCCCGTCTTCGGTTTGAACCTTGTTAGATACCAGCACATGCGAGTGCAGATCCGGGTCTCCTGCGCGCGTATCGTAGTGCTTAAACTCCGATGCTACGAAGCCTTTAGTCTTGACTTGTTCACGCCCCTGCTTGCCGACTCGGGTAAACAATGCGTTGTCTTCTGCCCACGCCATAGCCTCTTTTACGGCCTGATGATGAAGCTTTTCAATGCGCCGCGCGGTCTCTTCATCAGACAACGACCACACCACAGAAACGGACTTAGCGGGCGAAAAAGTAAGGTCAAAACCCGACACAGACTGGCGCACATTGTCCTTTAAACCGTTAACCCAGTTGACAACTTCCCGGCCGGATTGCGGCTCTATTCCGTGTTCTTCAATGAAGAATTCCCGTCCAATATCCTGCACTAATTCGGCGCGCTCCTGCTTTCCCATCAGCGTGCCAGTGGTCTGCCTATGGCGGCTCTCAGCGTCACGAAGTGCCACCAAAACCGGCACATCATTAGTGAAATTAGCAAACGGACGCCCCAGCTGAACGTCCTTAATTTTCTGCCCCTCGGACATCTTCATATCTGCATCCGGGTGCAGTCCCTCGCCGTACAATGCGGCCATTTGCGACTCGGTAACTTCCCCACCCTGCACGACGTTTTCGGTGTTTAAACCGGCAAGACCAGAGCCCAACCAACGCCCCGGTGGGGTTCCTTTAGCGTCGTAATACTTCGACAAGCTCGGCGCGTCTGTTGGCCCATCATTGGTAGCCACAGAGCGCAACAGGTACTCATAACCTGTTCCGCTATTGACTACGCGCAGGGTCATCATGCGCCCTAGTCTAGCAGCCAAAACCCGATTAACACTAAGAGTGCATATAGTGTGTTGTTCTAAGGGCGCTTGCGCCCCGCCGCTTCGGGTCCGCAGCGTTTCCGAAAAGACTGCAGGGATAGTCCACTGATTGCTTCCGATTGAGCCGAGCTTCCTGCGTGGTGTTTGTGTCAGGATCGGGGCGGTGTGTTCGCTGGCATTGTGGGCTTATGGTTACCGCAAGTAGAAGTTTGAAGAAGCGTCAGGAACTGCGTCAGCACATCGAAGAGGAACAGCGCAAGCTGCGCGACCGGAAAAGAGCACCAACTCGTTGCTCAGCCTTATCGATCAGCGAGACGAGTTGAACGAAAAGATTGGTGAAGTCTCACAGTCCATCATCGACCTAGGCGAAGCTAAGGAATTTGTGCGCGAGATCGTCGGTATGAGCCAGCGAGATTTCAACGCAATGCTCAAGACTGCTAAGGAGTCTTCTCCTAGTGTGAACGCTTCACCTAGAGAAGACGAGTCGCATACTGACGACAGTGAGCGCCAGGACGATAACGAAGCCGCCAGCGCCACTAAGGGTGCTGGCGGCGATGGTGACCATGAGAAGGGTGGCCAGTAGAGAGAAAGACAGTCTTCGGCGTTGGTAACTGCGACTACTGTTGTTCGCTCGGGTCGTAGTACCCACCGGGTTGGCGGGCGCGGCGTCATACGTGTTGGAGTATGGCGAGTCGTTGTTCTCGTCCGTAGCGTGCTCGTAGTGGTCAGCCATGGAGCCAACCATCACGACGAGGAAGGTGAGGAAGTGCCAGGCGATTACTCTGCCTAGTGCTCTGATGATTCCTGTTTCCAATCCTGCGCTTCGTATCTGGCCAATGAGCATCCAGACCGGCATGGCGATGAGTGCAGATGGGGACATGGTTGGTGGCCGATAAATGGCAGTGCGTCCACGGAGGCGTCCTTCCTCTCTGTGGCGCGCGCCGCTCATGATGCTGTTAAAGAGTTTGAGAAGACTCCTCCAGTCTTACGTATGGTAAACATTGTTTACAGAATGTCGATTAAACAATTCTATCGACAGCCCCAAGAGTGGCAGCAATGGTAAACAATGTTTACCATTGCTGCCACGGAGAGGATACTGCATATGAAACAAGCACCCCACCCTTCCGGACGTGTGGTGTCTGTACGGATGCCAGATGAAATCATTGAACGACTCGACACTCTCTGCGATAGGACAGGACGTAGTCGAGGTTTCTACTTAAAAATGGCTATTACAGCCATGCTTCCCAAACTAGAAGAATTCCATTGGAATCAAGTGGCTGCAGACTTCGAAGAGAAGACAATCAACAACTTGTTTAACCAAATAATGCTCAACGGACTAAAAGACGAGCCCGAAGAACAAGAGTGACTCCACTAATGCCTTAGGTTCTGGGCAAGCTTCATCAAAGCAAACAGCCGATAAGGCTTCTTGGCAAGAGCCACCACCATTACTAAATCTTCCAGTAAGTCACACTGATGTGATTTAATAGGCGGAGAAAATAAGAAGCCGCACCCCATGAGCGTGGGGTGCGCAGCGCGAGCGGCACACACCCTCGGTTCAAGTCCAGGGCGCGCACATTCCTCACAAACGGGTTAAGGGTCAAAAAGTGTGTCCGGAATCGCGGATTTTCACGGATTGACCTGTAGGTTTCCGGAAAGTATATGCTCCGGAAGCATATATCTAGCCCCCGACGGGAAATCCTCGGTGTGG
>NZ_JAVBIG010000016.1:0-27557 GCF_032821655.1 Corynebacterium sp. CTNIH16
GCTCGAAAAGAGCCACCAATTCTTCCCGCTGCCCCGCCGACAACGAACTACGTGTATGCATACAACTGCTCCCCACTAGTAGGTAACTGATTTCTCAGTCCAACTAATGGGGAGCAGTTCAAGCATCTGCTTGCGGGGTTCATTCTGTGCCAGGTAGAAGATTCGAACTTCTGAAGGCAATGCCGGCGGATTTACAGTCCGCTCCCTTTGGCCGCTCGGGCAACCTGGCATGCACTGTGTGGTGCGAGTAAGTACTTTACTACGAACCACCCTCCCACCTACAAATCGCCAGCGTAGTAGGGGCGAATGGGGTGGGAAAGAGGGGGCTTCGCCAAGCAGCTAGCCCACGCGACGCACGGTGTAATCCGCCAATTGACGCAAGGCCTGGCTCGCGGAGTTCTCCGGTAGCACGGCGAGTTGCTCCTCCACCGTGCGCAGGTAGGCATTGATGTCCTCCAGCGCCTTCTGACGGCCGCAAGATTGGTGCAGGAGCTCGATGGCGCGCTCCACCTCGGCGTCGGAATGCAGTGGGCCAGTAAGCAGCTCACGTAGCTTGTCGCCCACTTCGCCCTCTTCTTCCAAGGCGTAGAGAACCGGCAGGGTAAATACGCCCTCGCGCAGGTCCGTGCCCGGGGTCTTGCCGGACTCCTTTGGGTCAGAGAAGATGTCGATGACATCGTCCACAATCTGAAAGATCATGCCAATGGCACCACCAATGCGGTGCAAGGCTGCGGCATGCTCGGCCGAGGCGCCGGAGTGGTAGGCACCCAGGTAGCCAGCAGAGGCGATGAGCACCGCGGTCTTTTCACGGATAACGGCCGTGTAGTGCTCCACGGCATTGGCCTCACCCGCGCCGATGGTCTCCCGCATCTGGCCGGTCACCAGCTCCTCAAAGGTATCGGCAAAGTGGGCCACGGTGTGGGTATCCAGCTCACTCATAAGGCGGGAGGCATGCGCCAGGAGCGCATCGCCGGCGAGGATGGCCACGGAGTTATTCCACCGCGAATTGGCAGATTCCACGCCGCGGCGGCGGTCCGCCTCATCCATGACATCGTCATGATAAAGGGTGGCTACGTGCACCATCTCCACGACGGTGGCGGCCTTAACAACCTCTTCGCAGCCCGGACGCGAACCATACTCGGAGGCCAGCAGCGCCATCATGGGGCGAAAGCGCTTGCCACCGGCCTTAGACAGGTGGCTGACCTTGTCCTTTAAGAAGTCCTGGCCGCGGTCGATTTCACTGCGCAGCTTGTCTTCTACTGCTTCCATGCCCGCACCAATGCGCTCGTTGAGCTGCGGATCACCAAGATCCACGTGCGTGGCATGCGATTGACCGTGAGTCATTAAATAGTGTTCCTTGCAACTAAAAGCCAGAGATAATCGATTACCTACCGTAGTCCAAACTGCGCCCCTAAACACACTCGAGGGGTCGAACTCATGCAATGATAGTCCTCATGTCGGAGCAGATCGATTCCCAAACCTATGTCGAGGTCGCCATCATTGGCGCTGGGCCTGCCGGAGCCGCCGCCGCGATTCATGCCGCACGCACCGGCTATGACACCCTCCTTATTGATTCCGCGACGTTTCCCCGCGATAAAACCTGCGGCGACGGGCTCACCCCGCGCGCGATGCACCAGCTTGCTGAGCTCGGCATTCCGGTCAACGCCTCCTACCGCAATCGCGGCCTGAAACTGCACGGCTACGGCGGCGATATTACCGCGCCTTGGCCGGAGACCTACCCCTCCCAGGTGGGCACGGCCCTGCCGCGATACCGCTTTGATGCCCTGCTTGCCGACGCCGCCCGGAAAGCCGGCGCCACCCTCCTCACCGGCACCCCCGCCACCGACCCGGTGCTCGAGGGCAACCGCGTGACCTCTTTCCGGGTGGGTGAGGCCACCGTGCATGCCAAGTGGATCATCGTGGCCGATGGCGTGCGCTCTACTTTTGGCAAGAAGCTCGGCCGCACCTGGCACCGCGAGGAGGTCTATGGCATTGCCGCGCGTTCCTATGCTTCCTCTACGCATGCCACTGAGCCCTGGATGCACTCCCACGTTGAGCTCAAGGACGAAGAAGGCGAGGTGCAACCCGGCTACGGTTGGATCTTCCCGCTCGGCTCCGAGCTAGGCCAGGTCAATATCGGCCTCGGCGCGCTGTCGACCGCGCAGCGCCCCGCCAAGATCAACACCAAGAAGCTGCTCGAGTTCTACGCCACCCAACAGCGCACCGAGTGGGGACTCGGGGAAATTGAGCACGTTACCTCTGCCTTACTGCCCATGGGCGGCGCGGTGTCTAACGTGGCCGGCGTCAATTGGATGATCATTGGTGATGCCGCGGCCTGCATCAACCCCCTCAACGGCGAGGGCATCGATTATGGCTTGGAGACCGCCGCGCTGGCCGTAGCCCTGCTCGGCCCGAAGGATTTCACCCTGGCCTGGCCGGCCGTCTTGCGCGAGCACTACGGCGAGTCCTTCCTCTTGGCCCGCACGGCCGCGCGATTGCTTACTTATCCGCAGTTCCTACCGCTGGCCGGTCCACTGGCCCTGCGCGGGCCCATCGGCCGCATGCTCATGCCGGCCGCCGCGCGCCTGATGGGCAACCTCATTACTGACGATGACCGCGACCTCATCGCACGCAGCTGGCGCGCCGCCGGCCGCGCGGTCTCGTCCCTTCGCCGCGATACGCCCCTCTGGGATTCGACCGCGGCATAGCCTCCCCGCTCCCCCGGGCGCTAGGGAGCGGCACCTAGGCTGGCTTTACCGCCGAGTGCAGCGCCACGATGCCGAAGGTAAGGTTCTGCCAGCCGGCCTCGGCCCAACCATTGCGATTGATAACCGCGGCAAGCTCCTCCTGCCCGGGCCACGCGCGAATTGATTCCGCGAGGTAGATATATGCCTCCGGGTTAGAAGAGACCAGGCGCGCTACCGGCGGGAGCAGACGCATCAAGTATTCCTTGTACACGGTGCCAAAAATCGGTACCACCGGGGTGGAAAACTCCGCCACCGCAAGGCGCCCGCCCGGCTTGGTCACGCGCGCCATTTCGCGCAGGCCAAGCTCAAAGTCGTGGATATTGCGCAGGCCATAAGAGATGGTCACGGCGTCAAAGGTGTTATCCGCAAACGGCAGCTTCATGCCATCGCCAGCCACCTTGGGCACGTTGCGCTCACGGCCGGCGGCCAGCATGCCACGGGAGAAATCACACGCCACGCACCACGCACCGGACTTGGAAAGTTCCACGGTGGACACGGCGGTACCCGCTGCAAGGTCGAGGACCTTCTCGCCCGGCTTAAGGTTCAAACGCTCGCGGGTGCGCTTGCGCCAGTGCGCGTCCTGCCCAAAGGACAGCACGGTATTGGTGAGGTCGTATTTCTCGCCCACGGCGTCAAACATGCGCGCCACATCGAAGGGCTTTTTATCCAGATCTGCCTTAGACACAAATGATCAGTCTAGGCTACGCGGGCGCCAAGGGCACGAGCCGCCCATCGCGGCAGCTCGGGACGCTGGCCCAAAATAGTCAGCGGCACCCGGCGAGTATCCTCCAGTACCTCTTCGTAATAGCCCACGAGCTGCTCGCACAACGCCTTCCACGTCTTGGAGGAAATGGACTCACGGGCATTGTCCCGCATCTCTTGGTGGATCTCCGGATTGAGCAGAGCGTCCACGGCATTGGGGAGGTCTTCCACAAAGGTCTTTACCTCCAGCAGCAGGCCGTTATAGCCCTCGTCGATGAGGTCTACCGGACCACCAGCCCGCGGCCCGATAGTCGGCACGCCGGAGGCCTGCGCCTCCTGGATGGACTGGCAGAAGGTCTCGAACTCGCCGGCGTGGACAAAGACGTCCAAGGAAGCATAGGCGGCGGCGAGGTCTTCGCCAGACAGCGCACCGGTAAAGACGGCACCGGGCAGCTGGGCTTCCAATAGCGGGCGCTCCGGCCCATCGCCCACGATGACCAGCTGGATATCCTCGCGCCCATTGAGCGCCGAGAGGCGGTGCACGCCCTTTTCTGCGGCGAGACGACCAACGAATCCCACCACATTCTTGGTGCCGCTCGGATCCCAGCTGCGGCGCAGCTTGTCAGAGCGCTTGGAGGGGTGGAAAAGTTCCGCGTTCACGCCACGCCCCCAGTGGCGCACGTTCTTGATGTGGTGCTTTTCCAAGTCCCGGATGGTCAGCGAGGACGGTGCCAGCGTCATCTGGCAAGAGTTATGAATCGTGCGCAGCCACTCCCACACGCCATAGGCCAGCGCGGAGGCATGGTACTTGGTGGCAAAGCCGGCAACATCGGTCTGGTACAACGCCACGGCCGGCACGCGCTGCTGGCGGGCGGAGAAAGCGCCAGCCGCGCCGAGTACGAAGGGGCTGGCCAGGTGGATGATATCCGGCTTGAAATCACGCAGCGCCTCATCGACCGCCGTGGTAGGCACGCCCACCGGCAGCGAATCCACCAGCGGCACGCGCACGGTGGGCACGCGGTAGATGGGGAATCCTAGGTAGTCCGGAATTTCCTCCTGTCCTTCACGGGCGCCCGGCGCGATGACGATGGCCTCCTGGCCGGTCTCGTGCAGGTGCTCTAAAACACGCAGCACGGAGTTGGTCACACCATTGACATTGGGGAGGAAGGATTCAGCCACGATCGCAACACGCATGCCACCATCATGGCCCATTTTCTTAAGTTTATGGTGAAGCCAGCGGAAAATCTTGGTTAATTATTTCTCCGCGCGGCGGGTAAAGAAGCTAATCAGCTTCCACAGCACGGCCGCGATGAGCGTGGCCACCACCCCTACAGAGAGCGCCGGGATGATGGCCAGCGTCCATTCGCGGCCTTCGACCTTGACTAGGTCTGGGTCGTCCTGGGCGTATTGCACCCACACCTGCTGACCCTCGCCCAGCCCACTGGGATAGAGCAGCCCGTGCTGTGGGGTGTGGTAAATCCCTTCACTGTCTTGGAAATCCACTGTGGTGCGCAGCACGCCCACATCCTTGACCGTGGCCAAAGCGCGCGCGGGGTGGCTGGCGATGGCGTGGTCATTCAGCGCCGGCCCGATGATCATCGCTACCACACCCACCAGCGCGGCCAGGTACAGCGCCAGCGTCAGCTGGTGCAGGCGGCGGCGATAGACCGCGGGCGTATAGCGCGGCACCACCGCGGCGTGCGGCTTATGCTGCGGCGGGGCCACTTACTGGCCTACCTTTGCGGTGAGCTTCTCATTGAGCGCCCGGCGCGTGGCACGGGTGGTCTTGGCCTCCACGACGGTAATCCCGGTGGAGTATTCCTTCAGCTCCGCCAGCGTATCCAATAGCTCCTGCGGGGTGGTCACCTCGCGGTAGTCTGCTTCATAGGCTTCTGCCAGCTTGCCGACGTCCACCCCATGCGGCGTTCCAAACGCCGGCTCGAAGGACTCGCGCAGCGCATCGGCGCCTTGTTCCAGGGTCTCGAAGATGCCGCCACCATTGTCATTGGCCACCACGATGGTGAGGTTTTCTGGACGCGGTTGATCTTCCGGGATGAGCAGGCTATTCGCGTCATGCAAGAAGGTGACATCCCCCATCAGCGCCATAACGCGTGGGGCACGCCAATTTGTGGGATCCAGCGATTGCGTGGCCAAGGAAATGCCGATGGCCTGGGCGATGGTTCCGTCAATACCGGCCGCCCCGCGCGGCGAGTACGTATCCACGCCGTCGAAAGGCAGGCCCACCATGGAGGCGTCACGCACCGGATTCGAAGCGCCGAGCACCAGGGTGTCATTGACGGAGAGCGTATCGCCCACCGCGGCCGCGACGTGCAGCCCGGTAAATCCCAGTTCTTCGTCCTCAAGAGTCTCGCGCACGGCTTGCCCCGCCATATCGGTTGCTCCTTCGCAGATCTTCATCCACTCGCGGCTCGGCTCACCGGTGACCTTGACGGTGGTGCCAAGCCGGGCCTCTTCGCCGCGCTGGTTGGTGAAGTCCTTGGTGCGTGAGAGCACCACCAGCTCAATATCCGGATCATTCATCAGCGCTAGCACGCCACGGTGCAGCGTCGGATGCCCCACCACGATGACCTGTTCAACCTTGGTGTTGACCACATAATCATTCGCGGAGACCTGCGCCTTGCGGAAGATATGCGCCGCCGCTGGATGCACCGGATGATACGGGCCCGGCGCGCTCGGCTCTGCGATGGTTGGCACGTCTTGGAGACCTTCTACCTCCCAGGCCTCATCACCCGCAATAACCAAGGTTTTCTTGCTCAAATCCACGGCTACTTCACCGTGGTCCACAAAGGACGGTGCGGGCTCGCGCACGCCGTCGCCGGAGGTGTGGTCCGGCAGGGTGGCGTCGACAAGCGGGGCATCAAAGGCCACATTGATGTGTACCTGTAGGTCTTCGCGGAAACGCTGGGCCATCGCCGCGATATCGTCCGCGTCGGTGACCTGGGTGGTGTCCGCATAGACGCCGAAGATGCCCTGCTGCTCGATGGTCTGCGACGCCCCCGTGCCCACCAGGCGCTCCGGCCGATCCGCGCTAATGATGGCCAGCGGCGTATGGGAATAGTGTGCTTCCACCACGGCTGGCAGAGTATTGGCCACCGCAGTTCCCGAGGTCATCACCACGCCCACGTGGCGGCGCTGCACCCGCGCCATGCCCAGAGCGGTAAACGCTCCCCCGCGCTCGTCCAGGCGGGTGTGTACGCGGATATCATCACGCGCCAACAGCGCCAGCGACAGCGGCGCATTGCGCGAACCAGGGCACAGGACGAGATCCGTGAGGTGGCGCGCCAGTTGGGCGGCTACCTTCTCAGCCAACTGCATCGATTCATTCATGCCGCCCGATTTTACCTGCCCGCGCACCATTTCCCTTACCGGGCAGGTGCTGGGCGCTTAGTTCTGAGCGCCCTACTGGTTGGCCGGCTGCTCGCCGCCGCCCAGCAGATCGTTAAGGAGGCCCTCAATGTCCACGTCGCTGCCCTTATCCAGTTGGTCTTGTACCTCCGGTGGCAACTCGGTCGGGATATCGGACGGCAGGTCATTCTGGAAGTCCGGCAACTTCGGCAAATTATTGGAGTTCTCATCCTGCGTATCCGGCTCTTCGGTCTGGGTCACGGTGGTGGGAACCTCCGTGGTCAGCGTTTCCGTCACCGGCTGTGGGTCCGGCTTATCCGCCTCGTCCGCAGCATTGCGCCACAGGAAAAACAACACAGCCGCAGCCAGTACTGCAAGTACCGCGATGGCTGCGAAGACGCCGGCCATAGCCCCGCCACCGCTGCGCTTCTTCTTGCGCTTTTCCGGCTGGTCCGGATCATAGTTCGACGGCACCGGCTCGTACTCGGGCTGCTGCGCGTCTTGCTGGCCATTGGCCTGCCCGGCCGGCTGCTGGTAGTTCTGGCCGTAGCTTTGCTGCTGACCGTAGCCCTGCTGATAGCCAGCGGCCGCATCGAATTGACGAGTCTCATTCTGCGGCTGCTGCTCGCCCGGGAAGTACTGCTTGGGGTGCTCGCGGCGCGCTCGGTCGCGGCTGGGGCCGGCGGCATTATCGGGTACGCGGCCAATCTGGCGCGTGGCATCATCCGCCGGGCTGGACCAGCTGCGGGTTTCGTTATTATCGCCATGAGGGCCTTTAGTAGTCATACCCTCTACCTCTACCCCATTTTGCTGTGAGATCCCAGAGAGGTCTCCCACAGCTAACGGGTAGCTAAGGCTCGCCGCTTAATGCGCTCGGCGTGCACTCAAGGCGCGGCCCGTGGCGGTATCCTCTGCGGCAACCTGCGCCGGGGTGGCATCCGCGATGATGCGGCCGCCATCTTCGCCAGCGCCCGGCCCCATCTCAATGATGCGGTCAACATTCGCCATGACCGAAAGATCATGCTCGACGACGATTATCGTATGGCCCGCATCCGCCAGCTTGTGCAGCTCGGTATTGAGCAGGTCGATATCGGCTGGGTGCAGGCCCGTGGTGGGCTCGTCCAGCAGATAGACCGTGTGGCCGCGACGCGAGTTGCGGGAACGCTGCAGCTCCGTGGCCAGCTTGATGCGCTGAGCCTCGCCGCCGGACAGCTCCGGCGCACCCTGACCCAAGCGGAGGTAGCCCAGGCCGACGGCCTGCAACGTGGCGATGGCACGGTAAATCTTTTCTTCCTCGGCAAAGACCTCTGCGGCCTCGTCCACGGTCAGCTCCAAGATGTCCGCGATGGTGCGGCCCTGCCAGGTTACTTCCAAGGTCTCGTCATTGAAGCGAGCACCGCCGCATTCTGGACATGTGGTGTACGAGCCCGGCAAGAAGACCAGCTCCACCTCGATCTTGCCCGCGCCGCCGCAAGTGGGGCACTGGCCTTGTTTTACGTTGTAGGAAAAGCGCGAGACCGTCCATTTGCGCTGTTTAGCCTCGTCGGTGGAGGCGAAGAGCTTGCGAACGTTATCGAAAAGCCCAGTATAGGTTGCCAGCGTGGAACGCGGGGTGCGGCCAATGGGCTTCTGGGTAATCTGCACGACGCGCTTTACTCGGTCAAAGCCCTCCGTGCTCTCCACGGACCAGCCCTTATCCTCGGTCTCTTCCTCATCGGAAACGGCCGTAGCGGACTGTCGCAATAGCCCAGCCAGCACCGTGCTGACCAGGGTGGACTTGCCCGAACCGGAGACACCGGCGACCGCCGTGAATTGGCCCAAGCCAAAGTCCACATCCAAGTTGTCGATGCTGCGTGCGTTAATGCCGCGGAGGGCGAGGTAGGAGGAGGGGGTGCGGGGGTCGTCGGCAAGCGTGAGCGTGCGGTGAGCCAGCGCATTGGCAGTAGGGGTGTCCGCGTCATAGTCTTCGACCGGGCCCGAATAGACCACGTTGCCGCCGCGCTCGCCGGCCAGCGGGCCGACGTCAACGAGCCAGTCCGCTTGCGCAACCAAATCCATGTCATGCTCCACCAAGAGCACGGAGTTGCCGGCCGCGATGAAACGGCGGCACATATCCATGACCGCGTCGCGCTCATCTGGGTGCAGGCCGGCCGAGGGCTCGTCGAGCACATACGCCACGCCAAAGAGGCCGGAGCGCAGCTGCGCCGCCAAACGGATGCGCTGCATCTCGCCGCCGGATAGGCTTTGCGTCGGCCGATCCAGGCTTAGGTGAGCCAAGCCGAGCTCCAGAGCCGAGGTCAAGGCGGGAAGAATCTGTTTGAGCAGCAAATCCTCGGCCGAGTTCTCCTCTGGGTCCTGCTTGCTGAGCACCTCATGCACCCTATCCAGCGGCAGCGCGCCCAGCTCATCAATCGGCATGCCCGCATAGGTAACCTTCAGCGCGGCCGGGTTGAGGCGGCGGCCGCCACAGGTCTCGCACTCGCGGGATTCCATATAGGACAAGGTGCGCTTGCGCAGCGTATCCGATTGGGTCTCCGCCAGCGTCTTATTGAGGTAGCTGGCCACCGAGCGCCACGTGCCCTCATAATTGCGCTGAATCTGATCCTTGCCACGCAAAGGTTTGACCGTGACTACGGGGCGCTCTTCCGTGAAGAGGATCCAGTCGCGGTCCTCTTGCGGCAGGTCCTGCCACGGCGAAGCCAGGTCATAGCCCAGGTTCATCAAGATGTCGTGGAAATTTTTGCCCGCCCAGGCACCGGGCCATGCTTGGATGGCGCCTTCCTCGATGGAGAGAGTGGGATCTGGGACCATGGAGTCCTCGGTGGGCTCATGCACCACGCCCGTGCCGTGGCACTGCGGGCACATGCCCTCCGGGGTATTGGGTGAGAAAGAATCCGAGTACAGGCCCTCCGGGTTATCACCGGCGCGCGAATAGAGCAGGCGCACGCTATTCGAAAGCGCGGAGACCGTGCCGACCGTGGAGCGCGCACCGCCGCCGGAGGTGGATTGTTGCAGCGCGACCGTCGGCGGTAGGCCCTCTACCTGGCTGACCTGCGGGTCTACGGCCGAGCTAATGAGGCGGCGCGCGAAGGGCGCTACCGATTCGAGATAGCGGCGCTGGCCTTCACCGTGAATCGTGCCGAAGGCAAACGAGGACTTGCCCGAACCGGACACACCCGTAACCGCGACGAGCTTGCCGCGCGGCATATCGACGTCGACGTTGCGCAGATTGTGCAGGTGGGCATCGCGGACCTTGATAGTAGACATGTCCTCTAGCGTACGCACAGGTGACGGCTTGGGCAGTCTGAAGTCTGACAGCAGTCTCCTTAAGCGGTTCGCCGGTTTTTGTGCGCAGTTCTCCGCTTTTCAACGATTTCGTCCATGCAGATGGCGAAAACCGTCGACGATTTAGGTGTTTTAGATGGACGAAATCGTTGAAACTAAGAAGGTGGAACCTTCCTGGAAGATTTCCAGTCCAATGAGTCATGTGGACGAGAAATGAATTACTAGATTTAGGCCTTACTGACTATCAAATCCGCAGCAGGGTTAGTGAGGGAACGTTGTTACGCTTGCGGCGCAATTGTTACGTCGCGGCGGAGGCGAGTACTAGGAACAAGGTTGCCGCAATAGCGCGGCTTTATCCGGATGCGGTATTTACAGGGACGGCGGCGCTCGCGGCGTACGGCTTTTGTGAGGTGCAGCTGCCGGCGACGATTCGGGTGGATAACAATTGCCGGACACATGCGAATGAGCTGGTGCGTACTGTGAGGTCGCGGCCGGTGCCAGCAAATCGGATAAAAGACGTGCAGATGGCGTTGCCGGCGCAAGCGGTGGCAGATGCCCTAAGTTTTGAGCGCTGCGGCGAGTGGCTGCTCAAGGAAGCACTGGCGCAGGCGTATCGCGGGCTCAACGGGAGGGGAAGGTTCGCGGCCGATTTAGAGATGGTGACCAGCAAGGAAAAGGATGCAGTTCGCGAGCTGGCGGAGCTGGCGCCGGTCGGGACGGCATCGAAGTGGGAGCAGCGGATGTACCACGAGATGCGGCGGGTGGGTCTCAAGCCTGTGCCAAATTTCCGGTTAGGACCGTATACCTGGGATTTAGGCTTCGAAGCGGGAACGACGGTGGTGGACTTGGACTCGCTTTACTATCACACGCCGGAGAATAATCACCGGGAATTCCTCATCGGGACATGGAAGACCAATCATGCGGTGCAACACGGGTGGGCGCCATTGAAGTTTACGGATGAGTGCACCGACTACCACCTCAAGCTGGTGGTGGAGACGGTGCAGGAAACAGTGTCGCATCGGCGCAGTGTGCGCGGGCTAAAGAGCAGGCCGCAGAAGGTGCGCCGGGCACTGGCGACTCCGGCGTGGAGGTTTCACCAGAGCTTGCTCTAGGCCCTAGTTAGCAAGGTGCGGCCAGCAAGCACGAACGCGGTCGAACCACCAGTCGCGGCGGTCGGCGGGGGCGGCGAGTGCAGCGAGGCGGTCTGGGTCGGGGGCGAGGATATCGGCGGGAAGGTGGCCATCGACAAGCGGGCGCGGGGCGGTGACATCCTCTTCAAAAAGGGAGCCGGTGGCAAGGCCGGCGGCGGCTGGGGTGACGTCGATGTCCTCATCGTCGTAGATGCGCGGGAGCGCGGCGACGGCCGCAAGGCCCATATTGATGCCAATGGAGGTATCGAGCGCGGAGGCCACCGTGATATCCATATGGCGCTGGCGCAGGTGTTGGGCCACCTCGAGGACGCGGCGCACGCCGCCAAGCGGGGCGGGCTTGACCACGGCGACGTCCGCGGCCTGCAACTCGGCCACGCGATAAGGGTCGGCGACCTTGCGAATGGACTCATCGGCGGCCACGCGTACGAAGAGGCCAGCGCGCATAAGGCGGCCACGGACTTGGGCAAGTTCCTCGGTGGTGGCGCAGGGCTGTTCCATATAGTCCAGCGGCATCATCATCTGCGCGGCCTCGACCGCCTCATCGACGCTCCAGCCGCCGTTGGCGTCCACGCGCAGGATAGGGATATCGCCGCGTTGGGTGACGGCGTCGCGGACGGCGCGGACGCGAGCGGCGTCGTCGGCAAGCGTGTGCCCCTTCTCCGCTACCTTGATTTTGAAGGTGCGGCAGCCGGGGTAGCGCTCCACCACGGCCGGGACCTCGCTGGCGGGTACGGCTGGGATGGTGGCGTTGACCTCGATGGAATCGCGCACCGGCTCCGGAAAACCCTTGTAGGCGGCCTCGAGCCCGGCGCGCAGCCACGCGGCGGACTCGGCCGGGCCGTATTCCAGGAAGGGCGCGAACTCACCCCAGCCGGCCGGGCCATCGATGAGCAGGGCTTCCCTGGTGGTAATGCCGCGGAAACGCACGGCGAGCGGGAGGGAGACTACGTGGGCGCGGTCGAGGACGTCATCGATATGCATGGCCTTCATGGTAGCGCCCGTCATCCATTGACCCCTCCCCCGCTCTGCGCTATTTTGGAAACCCATACCAATAAAGGAGGAATTATGCTGCTAGCTGAGGCATTGGCGGAACGCGCCCAGGCACAGGAGCGCCTCAATAGCCTGCACGAGCGGCTGCTCACCGTGGCACGCGTGCAGGAGGGCGATACCCCGGATGAGGATCCGCAGGCACTGCTGCGCGAGCTCGACGGCGTGGCCGGGCGCATCGATGAGCTGGTGCAGGCCATCAATGCGACGAATATCGCCACCGCCTTTGATGAGAAGAGGAACTTGATGGAAGCCCTCGCGCTTCGCGACGGCCTCTTGCGCAAGCGCCGCATCTACCACGACCTAGCGCAGCGCGCGGGCACGCGCTCGGATCGTTATTCCCGCACCGAGATCAAGTTTGTCTCCACCATCCCGGTGGCGGAGCTGCGCAAGCGCGTCGATGATTTGTCTAAGCAGTACCGCGAGCTGGATACCCGCATCCAGCAGCTGAACTGGAATACCGAACTGAAAAACGGATAGTCATATCGCGCGCTGCTTAAAGCGCGCGATGGTAGCCCACACGCCTGCAGCGAGCAGGCCCCCACCCTGGAGGGGAAAATCCTGGGACATAGGCCCCCTTTAGCGCTTTTTAAAAGGGGCGGGGAGTTCGAGTCTCCCCATGGCATGGAGTACCGCGCTGGTATGGCGTACACGGGTATTGTGCGGGGCAACAACCTCGCAGTATCGCGTATTGATTATTACCGGCCTGCTGGGCAGCGTGTGTGGGTGAGGGTTGGGAATGGGGACTATTCTTCTTTTGCCACTAAGCTGGCCTTTATGAGCGAGCAGAGAAAGTACAGCACCGATAATCCCTTTCGATCGGAATTGTGGCATTCCGTAGAAGGGTTTGAAGACCTGACGGATATCACCTATCACCGGCTCAACGGCGAGGGCCGCAAGAACGGCATCGTGCGCATTGCCTTTGACCGCCCGGAGGTGCGCAATGCGTTTCGCCCGCATACCGTAGACGAGCTCTACCGCGCCTTGGATCACGCACGCCGCACGCCGGATGTGGGCACGATTTTGCTCACCGGCAATGGGCCGTCCGAAAAGGATGGCGGCTGGGCGTTTTGTTCCGGCGGCGACCAGCGCATTCGCGGCCGCTCCGGATACCGCTACGCCACCGAGCACGCCCACGATGACGCCACCGCGGATGAATCCACGGTGGACACTGCCCGCGAGAAGGTGGAGGGCGGCCGCCTACACATCCTCGAGGTCCAACGCCTTATCCGCACCATGCCCAAGGTGGTTATCGCCGTGGTCAATGGTTGGGCGGCCGGCGGCGGCCACTCGCTGCACGTGGTCTGCGATATGACGGTCGCCTCCCGCCAAGAGGCGCGCTTCAAGCAGACGGATGCGGACGTGGGATCCTTCGACGCCGGCTATGGCTCGGCGTATCTGGCCAAGATGGTGGGCCAGAAATTCGCCCGCGAGATCTTCTTCTTGGGCCGCACCTACGATGCCCAGCGCATGTACGAAATGGGCGCGGTCAACGAGGTCGCGGACCACGCCGAGCTCGAGGACGCCGCCATCCGCATGGGCCAGGAGATTAATATGAAATCCCCCACCGCCCAGCGCATGCTGAAATTCGCCTTCAACCTCACCGATGATGGACTCATGGGCCAGCAGGTCTTCGCCGGCGAGGCCACCCGCCTGGCCTATATGACCGACGAGGCCGTCGAGGGCAAGGAGTCCTTCCTAGAAAAGCGCGAGCCTAATTGGGATAGCTTCCCGTACTACTACTAATGCTTATCGCTTTTTGTATCGGCATTGCCGTCGTGGCTACAGGTGCGCTCGTGGCCGGGCGCATTGTGTTGCTGCGCGGCATACGCAAGGCGGAAAAAGACGAATCCCGCCCCTTCGACGGTTAAAATCGCCTCCGTGACTATCCTCTCCCCGCTTCCGGTTGATCCGCACAACCCGGCCAGCATCCTCCCCGATTTGGAGGCCGCCATTGCTGGCCAAGGGTGCTTTTTGCCACTCCCGCTTGCCGACGCCACCCGCGCTACCCTCCTGCGCAATACCCAACGCGCCGGCGAGCCCATCGACCCCAGCATCGCCCTGGTCATGTCCACCTCCGGCTCCACCGGCACGCCGAAAGGCGCGCAGCTTACCCCGGCAAACCTCGTAGCTAGCGCGGATGCCACCCACCAGGTACTCGGCGGCACCGGCCAGTGGCTGCTGGCCATGCCGGCCCACCACATCGCCGGCATCCAGGTGCTGGTGCGCTCGCTGGTAGCGGGCGTCGATCCGCTATGCATGGATCTCAGCGAGGGCTTCGATATCCCTACCTTCGCCCGCGCAGCCGCAGAGCTCGACCGCACTGGCGACCGCACCTATACCGCGCTGACCCCGCTGCAACTGGCCAAGGCCATGGATTCGGTCGCAGGCATCGACGCGCTACGCACTTTCGATGCCATCCTGGTCGGCGGCGCGGCCATCAACCCGCGCCTGCGCGCAGCGGCCGAGGAGCTGGGCATTGCAGTAGTGGCGACGTACGGGTCGTCCGAAACCGCGGGCGGTTGCGTCTACGATGGCCGCCCGATCCCCGGCGCTCAGGTGCGCGTCCAGGACGGCCGCATCCTCTTGGGCGGGCCCACCATCGCCCACGGCTACCGCAACGCGCCCGAGCACGAAGCCTTCCGCGAGCCAGGCTGGTTCGCCACTTCCGACGGCGGCTTTATCGACGCCGGCACCCTCACCGTCACCGGCCGGCTGGATAATGTCATCGACTCCGGCGGCCTCAAGCTGCACCCAGAGGCGCTAGAAACCGAAATCCTCAAGGTTAAGGGCGTGGACCATGCCTGCATCGTCGGCGTGCCACACCCGCGGCTCGGCCAGGCAATCATGGCGGCGTATACCGGCTGGGCCGATATCGGCGATATCCTCGAAGCCCTCGAGGACGCCGAGCTTCCCCGCTGGCAGATACCGAAAGACATCAAGCGCCTCGCGGAATTTCCCACGGCCGGGCCAGGCAAGATAGACCGCAGGGCGGTGGCGCGCATCTTCGGCGCTTAGCCACTTTCCACGTCGCACACCGCAATCTCGCGCGCCGCGGATTCCCCGAGCGAAAAGCTGGCCCCACCATCCACGCTAACCTCTAGGAGGCCGGCTACCGGCGGGGCAACGACGGTCAGCCGCACGCCCGGCCGAACCCCGTGTTTGTCCAAGTAGCGCAGGAATTCGCCATCGGCGTCATTGACCTGTTCCATGGTGACGGGAGAGTTGGGTGGGACGTCGGCAAGCGTAATGCGCGAGAGCGGCTCAGCCGTGCCATCGGCCGCCGGAATGGGATCGCCGTGGGGATCGCGCGCAGGGGCGCCGAGGAAAGCATCGATGCGCTCGACAAACCTATCGGAGGTCGCATGCTCTAGCATTTCGGCTTCCTCGTGCACCTCGTCCCAGGTATAGCCCAAGGTGCATACCAAAAAAGTCTCGAGCAGGCGGTGGCGGCGCACCATGGCCACGGCCAATTCGCGACCTTCCCGGACCAGCCGGACGCCAAAGTAACGCTCGTGTTCCACGAGTCCCTTGGCCGCGAGGCGCTTAACGGCCTCGGAGGTGGTGGGCAGCTTCTGGCCGGCAGCCTTAGCCAGATCACCGAGCGGCATGGCGGTATCGCGTCCCGCCTTTTCCTCGTGGTTCCACAAAATCTTGAGGTAATCCTGGGTGCGTTCGGGCAGCTCGCTTACGTGCATTCACCCCATCGTAGTTCATCCTATTGCTTCCATGAGTTTCAATATGTATGTTTTTAGAAGTTCACTCCATTGAACTTTGGTATTCATTTCTAATTTAAGGGCTTTTCGTTGCAGAAAACCACCGCACTTCCCCTCGCCGTACTGCTCGCCGCTACTACGCTAACGGCCTGCTCAAGCGGCGATGACAACCACGGAGATAGCCTAAAAATCTTCGCCACCACCGGCTACGTGGCCGATGCCGCAGCCAACCTCGCCCCCGAAGCCGATATCACTACTATGGTCGGCCCCGGCGGTGATCCGCACACCTACCAGCCCACCACGCACGATATTGAGGCTATGAAGGACGCCGACCTCGTACTCTGGAATGGCCTCCACCTCGAGGCCCAGATGGTGGACCAGCTCAAGTCCCTGGGAGAAAAGCAGCTCGCGGTGGGCGATCAGCTCGATGAACAAGATCTCCTGCCCTGGCCGGAACAAGGAAAGGGCGGCGAGCAACTCTATGATCCGCATATCTGGAATAGCCCCAAGCTGTGGAGCCAGGCCGTCGAGAGCATCGGCGACAAACTAGGCGATATCGATTCCGAGCACGCCGCGGACTACTCCACTGCCGCCGATAACTATGAAAGCCAGATCGCCGCTGCACAGGACAAGGCTAAGAAGGAACTCGCTGCTGCGAAGCCCCGGGTGCTCATCACCGGCCATGATGCTTTCAACTACTTTGGCAAGACCTTCGACTTTGACATTCACGCCACCGATTTCGTGACCACCGAGGCCACAAAATCCGCCACCGAGATTTCCGCTCTGGCCGATACCATCGCCGATAAGAAGGTCCCCGTCATCTTCAAGGACAATCAAGCCAACCCACAGGCCATCACCTCGCTGCAGCAGGCCGTGGAGTCCCGCGGCTGGAAGGTTACCGTCTCGGACGAGGAGCTCTTCGCCGATACCCTCGGACCCGACGCGCCCACCGATACCTACCTGGGGGCTTTCGAGCACAACGCCCACACCGTGGCAAAGGCCTTAAGCTAATGCTGCGCGCCACCCACCTCACCGCGGGCTATCCGCGCACGCCTCTGCTTGCCGACGCCACCTTTGCCCTCACTCCCGCCACCATCACCGGCCTCGTGGGCGCCAACGGCTCCGGCAAGTCCACCCTTGTGCGCACCTTGGTGGGCCTGCTTCCACCGCTTAACTGCGAATCGCTCACCTTTGATGGCACCAACCTTGCCCATTTCCGCCACCGGCTCGGTTACATGCCACAGCACGCGGATATCGATTGGGATTTTCCGGCCACGGCCTTCGACGTCGCGCTTATGGGTCGCACCGCCGGCCTGCGCTGGTGGCAGTGGCCGAGCCGCGTCGATAAGCGCGCCGCTCACGACGCGCTCGCCCGCACCGGAATGCAAGAGCACTCGCACCTGCCCATTTCGGCCTTGTCCGGCGGCCAGCGCCAGCGCGTCTTACTCGCTCGCACGCTCGTGAGCGATCCCGAGCTCATTATCTTGGATGAGCCCTTCGCCGGAGTCGACGCCGCAAGCCAGCGCGCCATCATGGAGGTACTGCAGAATCTGCGCGCCGATGGCGCCACCATCCTGCTGGTCCACCACAACCTGGCAGAAGTCGCCGATTTCTGTGATGAGGTCCTCATGGTGGGCCAAGGCCGCCTCATCGCGGCCGGGCCTACTAAGCAGGTGCTCACCGAATCCGCCATCGCCGACATGTTTTGCCTGCCCTCATGAACCCACTAGAACTCTTTCAGGATTTCACCTATACCCAGGCGCTTTGGGGCACCGTACTCATCGGAGCCTGCGCCGGCGCGCTCGGACCGCTGGTCTATGTGCGCCGCACCAGCCTGCTCGCTGATGCCATCTCGCATTCCTCCCTGCCTGGCCTGCTGGTCGCCTTCGTCGTGGCCACGGCCTTAGGGTGGGACGGCCGCAATATCTGGCTGCTTTCTGCCGGTGCCATCCTCACCGGCACACTGGCCGTCGGCTGTATTCACCTGATTCCACGGCTGGCCCCGCTCGGTCCGACCACCGCGATGGCCGCTACGCTTACCACATTCTTCTCCATCGGCATGCTGCTCATGCAGCATATTTCCCGCCAGCCCTTGCCCGGCAAGGCCGGCATCCAGGACTACCTGCTGGGAAACGCGTCCACGCTCACGCGCGCCGATGTGAGTTCAGCGCTCGTCATTGGCGGCGGCGTCTTGCTAATTCTTTCTTCGGTACACACTCGGCAAGCCACCGTCGCCTTTGACGCTCCCTTTGCCCGCGTAGCCGGCATTCGCACCACGGCCTTAAATGCCCTCAGCTTCCTCTCCTTAACCGCCGTCACGGTTATAGGCGTCAAGGTGGTCGGCGTGGTCCTCATGGTGGCCGTAGTCATCAGCCCGGCCGCGGCCGCCCGCCCCTGGGTTCACCGCCTGCTTCCCTTCATTGCACTAGCCGGCTTCCTAGGCGCGCTTACTGCCGCCGTGGGTTGCTACCTTTCCATCGCCTTTGGCCCGCTGCCTACCGGCCCCATCATCGTGCTGGTGCAAGCCGCCACCGTAGCGTTCAGCCTCGTCACCAGAAAGCTTCGACCATGACCCTTGCCGCTACCGCTTGCCTGCTCGCCGTCCTTACCGCCGTAGCATGCGCGCTGCCCGGCACTTTTGTAGTTCTACAGGGACAGGCCATGCTTATCGACGGCATCGGCCACGCCGTCCTCCCCGGCATCGCCGTGGGCTACCTTTTAACCTCCGATATCGACTCCCCGCTGCTGCTTATTACCGCCGCGGCCGGTGCCCTGGCCGTCGCCCTCGGCACGCGGTGGCTGCAACGCAGCGCGCTGGTTACTGCAGACGCCGCCCTAGGCCTCATCTTCCCCGCCCTCTTTGCCGCCGGCGTCATCCTCATCTCTACCCGAATGAGCCACGTACATATCGATGTCCACGCCGTCTTGGTTGGCGACGTTAACCTCGCCGCCTTTTCCAATCCCCACTACTGCTATGTCATGGCCGCCGTGCTCGCCGCAAATGCGATCTTTTTTGCCCTTTCCCTACCGCGTCTTGCTGCTATATCTTTTGACGCCGCGTTCTGCACCGTGCGCGGGGTCCGCTCCCGCGCCGTACAGACAACGTTTATGGCGGTAGTCGCCTGCACCGCTACTGCCGCTTTCCACGCCGCCGGCGCCATGCTGGTAATCGCCTTGATGGTCTTTCCCACCATGACCGCGCGGCTTTTCACCCGCCGCGTGCCTACCCTAATGCTCGCCGCTTGCGGCATCGCGGCACTCAGCGCAGTCGCAGGATTCTGGCTGGCCTATTGGCTTGATGCGGCCACCTCCGCCGCGATGACGGTCACCAATGCCACTCTTTTCTTCGCGGCACTAGCCGCCTATCGGCTGCGCCGTCGCGCCTACCTTGGCTAATTGCCGCCCGCGCGTGCCACAGTGGCACAATGGTGGCTATGTCTGCCTCCAAGTCTGCCCCGCATTCCAAGGACCATTCCGCCGGCCGTTTCTCCGCCACTGCTCAGGATTGGCTCGAGGGCGCGCGCCCGCATACCTGGGCTAATGCATTCGCGCCCGTCGTGGCGGGCACCGGCGCAGCCTTTGGCATCGGCGGCGGCCACGTGGGCCGCGCGCTCCTCGCCCTCATCGTGGCATGGGCGCTTATCATCGGCGTGAACTACGCCAATGACTATTCCGATGGCATCCGCGGCACTGACGATGACCGCACCGGTCCGCAGCGCCTGACCGGCGGCGGCCTGGCCCGCCCGCAGCAGGTGAAACTCGCCGCCTTCGCTGCCTTCGCCGTGGCCGGGATCGCCGGCATCGCGCTGTCTTTTGCGGCGCACGCCTGGTGGCTCATCCTCGTCGGCGCGCTGTGCATCGCCGGTGCCTGGTTTTATACCGGCGGCAAGAACCCGTATGGCTATCGCGGGCTCGGCGAAGTCGCCGTCTTTATCTTCTTCGGGCTCGTCGCCGTGCTCGGCACCGAATTTACTCAGGCCGGCCGCCTGTCGTGGTCGGGCCTCGCGCTGGCCGTCGGTATCGGGGCGATGAGCTCCGGCGTCAACTTGGTCAACAATATCCGCGATATTCCCTCCGACGCCGAGACTGGCAAGATTACCCTCGCCGTGCGGCTTGGCAACGACAAAGCGCGCCTGCTCTTTACGGTGCTGCTCCTGCTGCCTTTCTTGCTGACTATCGGCATTGCCTTTGGTAGCTGGCTCGCACTCGCCGGCCTGGTCTATTTCCCCTTCGCGCTACGCGCCATCCGCACCGTCAACCGCGGCGCCCAAGGCCCCGAGCTCATCCCCGTGCTCGGCCTGACCGGCCGCGCGATGCTCCTGTGGGCGATTATCGAGGCCGCCGCGCTCATCCTCGTCTAATCCTGCGCGCCGCGGCCTTCCAGCTCCGCTTGGACCCAGCGCTTGTGGGCCTTGCGCTGGGCGGAGTACTCGGCCAGCGTCTGGGTGGCCTCGATGCGCCACTTTTTAAAGATCAGCATCGATAGCGGCAGCGCCACAAAGAGCGCCAGCAGAGCCGCGATAAGCACCGGGATGGGAAAGTCGATGGCGATGGACAAAAGCTCAATCACCACCGTCAAAGCGATAAAAAGTACTACGCGGGCGAGCCCGTACTTCCACAGCGCCGCGCGCGAACGGCGGCGCAGTTCTGGGTCCGGCTTGGGTGGCTCAGGGTTATGCGTCATGGAGGTTGATTGTACGCGGTGCAGGTAAGATCTCGAGCATGGGCCGAATCATCCTGCTACTCCTCTTTGTTCTCGCCGCCTACCTCGTCTGGAAGGCCTTCGGGCCCTCGACATGGAAAAAGCACGAGGTGGACCAACCCCGCGCTATCAAAGGCCCCGACGATGACGAGGAATTCCTCTGGAACTTAGAAAAGGAGCGCTTCAAGCAGCGCCGCGCGCAGGAGGCAGAAGAAGAAAAACGCCGCCAGCGCCGCAATCGCGGCACCAACGGCGACAAGGACTAGGAATCCTTCGGCACGAAGCGCATCTCCAAGCCGAGGGCCTCGGCCACGGCGGTAATCTTTTCCCACCGCACGCCCGCTCCACCGTGCTCGATGGTGTGGAGAGTGGAGCGGGAGATACCGGCGGCGTCGGCAAGCTGCTGCTGCAAAATGCCCAACTCGCGGCGCCGCTCGGCAAATTGGGCGCCCAGCCCCAAAATCACCGCATTATCGCCAGCCGGCTTGCCCGGCTTATGGCGCGGGCTCGTATGCTCCGCCATCTAGTTCAGCCCCGCGTAGGAGTGCAGGCCGGAGACGACCATATTGATGAAGAACAGGTTGAAGACCATCAGCGCCATCGCCATGACGTTGATCCACGGCGCCGCCTTGCGGAAGGCCGGCGTCGCACGCGCATGCAGGTATGCGGCATACAGAATCCAGGTGGCAAAGGACACGGTTTCCTTCGGGTCCCAACCCCAGAAGCGGCCCCAGGCGGACTCGGCCCAGATGGCGCCCAAGATGATGCCCAGACCCAAGGTCGGCAGGGTGATAACAGCCAGGCGGTAGGCCAGCTGGTCAATCTTCGCGGCAGAAGGCAACGGGCGGGCTACAGCACCGAAGAAGCCATGCTCGGCATGCTTTGGCTGTGCCATACGCAAAAGAGTCAGCAGCGAGACAATGCCGGAGATAATACCGATCGATGCACCCAAGGAAACCACGGTGACGTGGATGGGTAGCCAATGCGACTGCAGTGCCGGCACCACCGGGGCAGACTCAGCATAGAGCTTGGTGGAGCCATAAAACATTAGCGCGAGCACCGGGGTAAGCAGCCATGGCCACACGGTGCGCCACTCCTTGCGCTGCATAGCCATATTGCCCACCAGCAGCACACCGAAGCTCACCATCAACACGTACTCGTACAGGTTGCCAAACGGGAAGCGGCCGGTAGCCAGGCCGCGCAGCACAATCGCCGCGGCGTGCAGCGCAATGCCCACCCACATCAGCGCGCTGGTCATGCCGCCGAGCTTATCGGCCTTGCGCTCCTTTTCCTTCAGCTCATCGGCCGTGATTCCGGAAGAGGACCGGGCAACCTCGCCCTCATAGCTCTGCTTGTCGACGCCCCCAGCCGCACCCACCAAGACCTTCGCGGCCTCGGACTTCACGGCGCGGCGGCCCTCGATAATCCCCTGCATGCGGCCGTAGTAAAACAGCGACAAAAAGAGCGCGACACAGTACACCACAAAGGCGGTCTGCACCGCGATATCCGAGAAATTAGACAGATTCTGATCGATCTGCATGAATGCTCCTAGCCTTCACACGTGCGGGGTAAGTGCTGATTACCTTACTCAGCGGAACGGCCTAATCCAACTTTTGTTGGATTAAGCTCACGCGCTAATCATCGGTATAAAGTTCGTCTTCTTCGACTTCGTCTGGGTCGGGCAGTTCGAGCAGCGCTCGGTGCAGCTCGTGGAACTCCTCGGACCAACCGGCCCGGTCGGTACGGGCGAGACCGCCCATCTCCACGTCGGTGCCGCCGGCCGCGTTCGGCCGCAGGCGGATGTAGACGCGGCGGCGTTTAATCACCAGCGAGGCCACCAGGGAAAGGAGCATGACCAGCGCGGAGACCAGCACCCACTTCTGGAAGGGATCATAAGAAACCTGATAGTTGGCGAACTCGCTGGCGCCGTCGAAGGTGATCTTCGTGCCATCGTCTAGGGTTACATCCTCGCCTTGGTTGAGGTTCACACGGTCAATTTTTTGTAGCTGGCCGGACTGCACCAGGTTCGGGTCCAACGAGAAGAAGGACTGCGGGGTGCCCGTATCCAAGCCGGCATCGCCGCGGTAGATATCGATGGCCATCGCCGGATCATTCAGGCCCGGATAAGAGGACTGCAGCAGCTTGCCGTTCTCGCCGGACCACTCGGCCGTGGGCGCAAAGAGGCCCTGGATGGCGATCTGGTTCTGACGGCGATCATAGAGATCCGGGTGCATGCCGGCCGGCGGGTCAAAACGCATCGCGCCGGAGGACAAGAAGAAGGTCGTGTCATTCGGCTGAAACTGAATGGTCTGGGTGCGCTTTTCGCCATTGGGCCATTCCACCGTGACCGTCGGCGCGTAGCCGTGGCCCTGCAAGTAGACGCGGTTATGCGCCAAGCGCAGCGGGTGGTTGACCTTGAGCTCATAGTCCTTCCACTCGGAATCATCCTTGTAGATGTCCTCGCCCTCCGCGTAGGAGACGTTGGAGGTAAACATCTCCGCCTGGCCATTCGGCAGGTACTCGGCCGCGAAGTCATGGGCGATGAAGCAGAAGGGGTGGAGCCCGGTGCCGTCGAAAAGCGGGCCGGCGCGGAAGGAGTCAAAGTTGGACGTGGAGGTATTGCAGAACTCCGTGGACTGGTCCAGGGTCTGGCCGCCGCCCTGCGAGCCGGACTCGGTAACCACGATGACCTGGCCCTCGTAGTTGACCAAGCGGCCGGCGGCGACGGTGACCAGGATGGCCACGAGCGCCACGTGGAAGATGAGGTTGGCCAACTCGCGGCCGTAGCCGCGCTCTGCCGAGAAGGTGTGCACGCCGGCGCGGTCTTCTTCGGGGGAGTACTCGGCCACGCGCCACTTCTTCAGGCGCTTCTGGATTTCCGCAGACAGCTCCTCCTCGCTCTTTTCCGAGTGCCCCTCGGCCGCCAGCGGCAGCTTATGGAGGTACTTCGGCGCGCGCGTGGGCGGGGTCTTCCATGCCTTATAGTGATTCCAAGAACGCGGCAGGATGCAGCCCACCAGGGAAATGGCCAAGAGAATGAAGATGGCCTGGAACCAGACGGAAGAAAAGACGTCGAAAAGCTGCAGCTTGTCGTAGATCTTCGCTACGTTGCCATTGGACTCAATAAAGTCCTGCACGTTCTGCTCGTTGAGGTCGCGCTGCGGCAGCAAGGAACCGGGAATCGCGGCCAGCGCCAGCAAGAAAAGCAGCGCCAGTGCCGTGCGCATACTAGTCAGCCAATGCCAGGCTTTGCGGAAATATTTCACGTCTCTCCTAAATCAGGGTTGCGCCAAAGTTGCCGGTCCACTGGCGGATCAGGCTAATAAAATCGCCCCACAGACCGGTTACCAGGGCCAAGCCGACGAGGATCATGGCCACGCCGCCGATGACCTGGATGGTATGCGAGTGCTTGCGGGCCCACGAAATCGAGCGCATCGCCCGCGTGGAGCCCAGCGCCACCAGCAGGAACGGCAGGCCCAAGCCCAGGCAATAAAAAATGATAAGCAGCACGCCGCGCGCGGCCGTCATGCCTTCGGTGCCGGCCGATACGGAAATGATGGCGGCCAGCGTTGGGCCCAAGCACGGCGTCCAGCCCAGCGCGAATATCCCGCCCAGCAGCGGCGCGCCCAGCCAGGTGGTCCAGCGCTTCGGTGCCATGCGGGTGTCTTTTTGCAGCGCCGGTATCGCGCCGAGAAAAACCACACCCATCAGGATGGTCACGCCGCCGCCGATGCGCATGAGCGTCTCCTCATTGAGCCGGAGCGCGGAAATCGCGCCGAATACGGAGACCGTCGCCAGCAGGAAAACCACGGTAAATCCCAGGATGAACAAGGCGGCGGCCAGTACCACGGCCCATTGCCTGCGCTTGCCGACGCCCACCCCCAACTCACCGTCAAACGTAACCTCGCCGCCCACCACGCCGGCTAGGTAGGAAATGTAGCCAGGCACCAGTGGGATCACGCACGGGCTGGCGAAGCTCACCAGCCCCGCCACGGCGGCCGCGAACAGGCCCAGAATGAGCGGGCCGGAGGTCGCGGCCTCGGCAAAGGAGTTGCCGATGCTCGCTGCGTTGTCCATTTATTCCTTTTCTAGTTTGTCCACTACGTCCATCACATCTTGGGCGGTGATGGACCGCAAAAAGACCGTAGCCGGGCGGTGCTGTTTATCCAAGACGATGGTGGTCGGGACCACGGAGGTGGGCACGCCGCCTAGGGCCGCCGCGGTCTTAAATGGTGGATCGTAGATGGAGGGATACTTCAGACCGTTATCTTCGAGGAAGTCATTGGACACCTGCGGGTTATAGTCGCGCACGTTGATGCCCAGCACGGTGCCAAGATTGCGTTTTTGCAGCTCAGTGTGAATTTCCTGTAAGTCATCGGCCTCGGCGCGACACGGAGCGCACCACTGGCCCCAGGAGTTGAGCACGACGATTTCGCCCTCATAATCCTCCAGGGAAATGGTCTTATCCCTATCTCGCACATCCTCGCCAGAGAATGTGCGCAGCGGCTTGCGCTCAGATTCCTCGTAATTGATGACCTTTTCGCCGCCGGGCGTGATGAACTCGAAGTTGCCGCCGGTAGCCACCGCGTTTTGCGCGTTATCGGCATCCTGCGAGCAACCGGCAAGCGGCAGCGCGATCGCTGCCGCCGCCAACACCGCGCCGACCGCGCGTCTGCGTTGTACTGCCATTAAATCTCCTGGGCTGGCGAGGAGTAGAAGATGTCGGTGACCTGGTTATCCTCAAAAAGCAGCGAGGTAACCGAGACCAAGTCGCATTCGCGATTCCACGGCGCGTGCGGAAGGCGCTGGCCCAGCACGGTGCGCTGCACCATCACGATGGGCAGCTGGTGGCTGACCAAGATCGCCTCGTGGCCGGCCGCGGCGGTGCGGGCGCGCTCGATGGAGCCCAGCATGCGCTCGGCAATCTGCTCGTAGGGCTCGCCCCACGAGGGCTCTAGCGGGTTGACCAGCAGCGGCCAGCGGCGCGGATTCCACAGCGCGGAACGCAGGCCCTTGGTGCGCAGGCCCTCGAAGCGGTTGCCGGACTCGATAAGCGTCTTATCGACGTCCACGTCCAACCCTGTTACCTTAGCAATCGGCCGCGCGGTCTCTTGGGCGCGCTGCAGCGGCGAGGCCGCCAGGTAGGTCACGTCATGGTCGCGAAAGGATTCCGCGGTGCGCGCCGCCATGGAATGCCCGCGCGAGGACAGGTGATAGCCCGGGATGCGACCGTAGAGGATCTTCTCCGGGTTGTGTACCTCGCCGTGGCGCACGAGGTGAACGATAGTGCGTGTCATGTCTCTCCTTAGTTCGCGGGACGCGCAGCGGCCGCAGCTTGGGCAGCGGGCTTGAGGGCGGCTTCGATGAGTTCGAAGTCGGCGTCGGTAAGTGCATCCGAGACAAACCAGGTCTCGAATGGGCTCGGCGCGACGTAGATGCCGTTATCCAGCAGGGCGTGGAAGAACGGGGTGAAGCGGAAGGTCTCGGCCGCCTGCATATCGGCAAAGTTGCGGCCCTCGCCCTCGGCAAAGCGGATGGAGAACATCGAAGACGCCCGCTGGATGTGGTGCGCTACTCCCTCGGCCGACAGCGCGGAAGAAATCATGCCGGTCAGGCGGTCCGCGTTGGCCTGCAGGCGCTCGTAGAGCGATTCATCGGCCAGCTCCAAAGACTTCAGGCCGGAGGCCATGGCCACCGGGTTTCCGGATAGCGTACCGGCCTGGTAGACCGGCCCTTCCGGCGCGAGGTAGTCCATAACTTCGGCGCGGCCGCCGAAAGCAGCAGCCGGCAGGCCGCCGGAGACGACCTTGCCGAAGGTCACCAAGTCCGCCGCCACGCCGTCGACGCCATACCAACCCTTATAGGAGGTGCGGAAGCCGGTCATGACCTCGTCGAGGATGAGGAGGGCGCCGTCTTCATGGGCGACGTCGGCAAGCGCACCATTGAAGCCCTCCTCCGGTGCCACGGTGCCCATGTTGCCGGCCGAGGCCTCCGCGATAATGCAAGCAATCTCGCCTGGGTGCTGCGCAAATGCCTCGCGCACGGCCTCGATATCGTTATAAGGCACAACGATGGTATCGGCCGCCGTCGCACCCGTCACGCCCGGGGAATCCGGCAGCGCAAAGGTCGCCACGCCGGAGCCGGCCGAGGCCAACAGCGCGTCCACATGGCCGTGGTAGCAACCCTCGAACTTCAAAACCTTGGCGCGACCGGTGTAGCCGCGGGCCAGGCGCACCGCAGACATGGTGGCCTCGGTGCCGGAATTAACCATGCGCACCTTATCGGCCGCGGTGCGCGACACAATGGCCTCCGCCAGCAAAGCCTCACCCTCGGTGGGCGAGCCAAAGCTCAAGCCACCCGCTGCGGCCTGCTGCACGGCCTCCACAATCTCTGGGTGCGCATTGCCGTGGATCATCGGGCCATAGGAGCTGACCAGGTCAACATACTCGTTGCCATCGACGTCCCACAGGCGCGAGCCCGCACCGCGCTCAATCACGCGAGCCTGGCCACCCACGGAGCCAAATGCGCGCACCGGCGAGTTCACCCCGCCCGGAATCACCTTGGAGGAACGCTCAAACCACTGTTGCGACTGGGAAGTATTAGGCATGTCTGACATTCTAGCGATTCGCGCGCTATACAAAAGTTGGAGTGCGCGATTCACAGTCAGCCGCTAAACTTCGGGGCGTTGCACGTTTCAATTCGGGGGGATTTTCAATGCAGCGCACTCTCATTGTCGCTATTCTGGCCGCTTTCTGCCTCGCCGGCTGCGCCCATCCCGAGCCCGAGCGGCTGCTGCCCACCTCGGTGGGTGCCACACCGCTTGCCGACGCCCCCTCCTGGC
>NZ_JAVBIG010000017.1:0-23408 GCF_032821655.1 Corynebacterium sp. CTNIH16
GGGTGTGGGTGGTGTTTGGGGTGGTAGAAGTGGGGGCGTCGGCAAGCGGGGCTTCATTGGTGCCCGCGGACTTCTGGTGGCGCACCGGGGTAGCAAGGAACGTCTTGGGGCGGGGCTCCGGCAGGGTGCCGGACTCGTCGAGGGAGATGGAATTGCGCAGCATAACCGCCACGTCATTGACCTTGGTGGTGGGGGTGGAATCCTGCGCCAAGGACTTCACGCCGCCGGTCATCATGACATTGCAGAAGGGGCAGCCGGTGGCGATTTCTTCCGCGCCGGTCTCTAGAGCCTGCTCGGTGCGGAAGTCATTGATGCGGGTGCCGAGCTTTTCCTCCATGAACATGCGGGCGCCGCCGGCGCCACAACAGAAGGCTTCATCGCGGTTCTTGTCCATCTCGCGCAGCTCCACGCCGGTGGCCTCGAGCAGCTCGCGCGGAGGATCGAAGACTTTATTGTGGCGGCCGAGGAAGCAAGGATCGTGGTAGGTAATCGGCTTGCGGTTCTTCGGCGTGCGTGGCACTGGCTTGAGCAAGCCCTCGCGCACCAGCCGGTTGAGCAGCTGGGTGTGGTGGAAGACGTCGAAGTGCCCGTCAAAGTCCGGGTACTCATTGCGGATCGTGTTAAAGCAGTGCGGGCAGGTGGTGATGATCTTGCGCTGGCCCTCTGGGACGCCGTTGAAGGCGTTGTTGAGGGTCTCTACGTTTTGCTGCGCCATCATCTGGAAAAGGAACTCGTTGCCGGCGCGGCGGGCAGGATCACCCGTACAGGTCTCACCCGTGGAGAGCACGCCAAACTTCACGCCTGCGGTATGCAGAAGGTCTACTACGGCACGGGTGGTGCGGCGGCCATCGTCATCATAAGCACCAGCGCAGCCCACCCAGAGCAGGTATTCCATATCGGAGAAGTCGGCCTCGTCTTCACCAATGATGGGGACGTCGATGCCATCGGCGCGGGCCTCATCGATCCAGGCACGGCGCTCAGAGTTATTCCGGCCCCATGGATTGCCCTTGTTTTCCATATTCTTAAACAGGCCGGTGAGCTCGGAAGGGAAGTCCGATTCTGCGAGCACCTTGAAGCGGCGCAGGTCCGCAATGTGGTCGATGTGCTCAATATCGGTTGGGCACTGATCCACGCAGGCGCCGCAGTTAGTACAAGACCACAGCACGTCATCGTCAATGACGCCGGCCATGGACAGCACGTCTAGGCCCTCGTGCGGGTTGTAGTTATCCAGTGCGCCCTGGCGCAGGTCCATCATGAACTTTTTGGGGCTCAGTGGTTTTTCGGTATTCCACGCCGGGCATAGTTCTTGGCAGCGGCCACACTCGGTACACGAGGTGGAATCCAGCAGCATCTTCCAGCTACCCGGGGTGATGTCTTCTTCCAAGTCCGGGGTAGGCAGGGATTGCAGCGCCTTTTCACCGGTGGCGTTGCGCTGGAAGAAGATATTGAAAAAGCTGGTGAAGCGGTGCCACATCACGCCCCACTGGAAATTGCGGGAAATGAAGACAATAAACAGCATGCCGGACAGCAGCTTGAACAGGGCGAAGAAGCTCACCAATGCCGGGGATTCGGGGAAGAGCTTGGCTAGATGGATGCTCAAGAAATCCGCCCAGGCGGAGCCGCCGCCGTAGGTGGCGATCTTGGTGGACTTCACCAGGATCATGCCGAGTCCCTCAGAAAAGACAATGAACTCTACCCAGCGCGCCGAGGCGGTCTGGGAGTTGAAAAAGCGGCTGCCCCGCTCAGTATCGCCGAGTTTGAGGCGCACGCCGATGAGGAAACCAATACCTAGGACCGTCGCGATGCCCAAAACTTCCTCGACGAAGTGGTAAACCGGCCAGTGGCTGAGCCACGGCCAGCCCTTATCCGGCGCGAAGGTTTGGATATAGGCCTCAAACCACACCAAAATGCCAAAGAGGAAGCCCACCATTACCAGCCAGTGGGCGGCATTGACCAGTGGTTTACCCTTGAAGTGGGAATGGCCAAAGACCTCTGAAATTACGCGCCATAAACGCTTACCCGGACTATCGGTGCGCTTGAGCTGGGTGGGTCCGCCCGAGCGGATGAACTTAAAGAGGGCCCATACGCGGGTGAAAAAGTACAGCCACACCGGAATCGATGCGGCTATAGCGATCCAACCGAACACGGTGGTCATGCGTGCTCCTTTATTACTGATGCTCCACGTTGTTATCTACCTTAAAGCCTAGGGGTGGAAATCCCAGAGTCTGCATTCAGTGCGGTATCGCAGCGGGGTGGGCTGTACACTGTCAAGATGAGAAACTCGGTCGCCATATTCTCCTAAACGTGCTGTGCACGGCGGCGGAGTACCACTAGGGTGGAAGCCGCAGCGCGGCCCAACCTGGCAAGAAGAGAACCTAGACCGCCGCAGAAAGGGCAGACCACCATGGGTAAGACAAATATCACCAAGGCCGCGGTGGCCTTGACCGCAGGCCTTGCTGCCTTTGGTGTCACCGGATTTGCCGTGGCGCAGGGCGGTTTGACAGCAAACCTGGCCCTTTCCGGTAGCTTCTTTAAAATCACCATGGGGCACTTGGACGGAGAAGGCTTTTCGCTTTTTGTTGATGACGATCAAAAGGGCGAAGAACACCTTCCCGTTGCCCGTATCAAGCTGGACCACGCGAAGGTCTCTGATCTTTGTCTTTCGGTGACTGTCCCCAAGGTGCCCGGCGTGGGTGAGGCGACACTCGCGCTCAAGGCTGAGGGTGAGGGCAGTACAGAGTCCGATAGCCTGCTGGTCGGTGCGACCGACGTGGATGGTTCCTTGGTGATGCAGGATGTCAACGTGGGCATCGATGCGAATCAGCTCAGCGATACCGCCGATCCTGGCGCCTGGGGTCTCTATTCCAAGCAAGTTTCCCTCAAGGCTGATGATGTTAAGGCCACCTCCGTGGGCGCGCAGCGCCTTTCTGCCAAGAATGTGGGAGTGACGGTGAGGAGGGGGTCCGATAATGGCTGCTGAGTCCAGCACGGAAGAAACACAGACCCTCCCGGCGGCGGAGGCAACGGGCGAGGAGGAATCTAAGCCCAGCGCCTGGCAGCGCTTCCGCCGCTGGCGCAACGGCCGGCCCTTCTTTCCCGGACTGTTGCTCATCTTGTCCGGCATCATCATTGCCGCGCCGGCCTATATCACCATCCGGATCTCTGACCTTTTAGTCATGATCTCCACTATTTCTGGCGTATCTACGCTGCTTATCGGCGTCTTGCTAGCCATGTTCGGCCTTGGTGCGTGGTTCCAGCCGGCAACCTCGAATTATGTCGGTGTGCTAGGCATCATCGTGGCCATTATCGCCTTGCCGACGTCCAACTTGGGCGGCTTCATCATCGGCTCCCTGCTCGGCATCATTGGCGGGGCCTTTACCTTTGCGTGGCAGCCGGGGGAGCAAAAGCGCCGCACCAAGGAAGCAGCAGAGCAATGACGAGGGCGATGCCGCGGGCGGCGCGTAGCTGCTTGGCCGTACTGACCTGCGCGCTGGCGGTGGGTGGTGTGAGCGGTTCCGAACGGGTTAATGCGCAAGATGCCCCGGCGGTTCCGTACTTCAGTACCGTCTTCGCGGATACGGTGACGCTGACGAAGAATGTCACCGTGTCCTTGGGTACTTTCCCCACCGCCAGCGGTGATGTGCGGGTTCTAGAGCTGAAGGGCGAGAACCTCGACATCGATAACCTTGGGATCACGCTGCCTGGCCGCTACGGCGATGGCATGTTGACTACGGGAGGGGATACCACCGAGGTACGCGGCGGACCGGTGACCATTATGGCTACCGAGCTCATAGCCACCCCGGCGGTGGGTAAGGTTTCTGCACCCCGGGCGGATATCGATTTAAGCCGCGACGATATCAATGCCGTGTTGGACAAACTTGGTGTTCCAGAGCCACACCCCGTCCCAGATGCGGAAGTGCCCGATGTAATCATGGAGCATCTTGAGCTGCGCGATGTCACCCTTGAGCTGGTAAACCTCAAGGGTGCTCACTTTAACGCGCCGACCGTGACGGTAGGGCTGGAATAGCTCACGGCCGGCGAAGACCTACCCTTGAGCGAACTGGGACTGATGTAGGCGCCAGTATGCGCCTTGGGCCGCAAGGAGATCGTCGTGCGAGCCTTGTTCCACGATGGTGCCGTTTTCCATGACGAGGATGAGGTCAGCATCGCGAATGGTGGACAAGCGGTGGGCAATGACGAAGGAGGTGCGGTCCGCGCGTAGCGCGTTCATCGCCTCTTGTACGAGGACTTCGGTACGGGTATCGACCGATGAGGTGGCCTCATCAAGGATGAGCAGCGCGGGCTGGGCCAAGAACGCGCGGGCAATGGTGATGAGCTGGCGCTCGCCGGCCGAGATAGCACCGCCGTCTTGGTCGATGATGGTGTCGTAGCCATCGGGCAGCGCGTGCACGAAGCGGTCCACATAGGTCGCCTTTGCCGCAGCGATGACTTCTTCGTCCGTCGCATCCAAGCGGCCGTAGCGGATGTTCTCCATGATCGATCCCTTGAAGAGCACGGCGTCCTGGAGCACCATACCCACCTGGGAACGCAGGGTATGGCGAGGCATACGGGCGATATCGTGCCCATCAATGCGAATCTGACCGCTATCTAGCTCATAGAAGCGCATGAGTAGGTTGACCAGGGTGGTCTTGCCGGCGCCGGTGGGGCCGACAATAGCCGCGGTTTGGCCGGGCTCCACGCGCAGGTTGAGGCCGGTGATGAGCTCTTTATCCTTTGCGTAGGAGAAGTCAACGCCTTGGAACTCCACGAGTCCTTGGGCGCGGCCGGGAAGGTCCTCGTCGGTGGTGTCGGGGGCTTGCTCTTCGGCGTCGAGAAGCTCAAAGACGCGCTCGGCCGAGGCCACGCCGGATTGCACCTGCTGCATCATGCCGCCGAGCTGGCCTAACGGCTGGTTGAACTCGCGGGAGTATTGGATGAAGGCAGTGGCAGCGCCCAGAGTCATGTGTCCATTGGCCACGCGCAGACCACCCAGGACCGCAATGGCCACATAAGACAGGTAGGACAGGAATTGCATGATGGGCATCATGATGCCGGACAGGAACTGAGCCTTAGCTGCGGAGCGGTAGAGCTCCTCGTTGCGCTTGTCGAATTCCTTCGTCATGGCCTCCGTGCGGCCAAAGACGATGGCTAGGTCGTGGCCGGAGAAGGATTCTTCTACCTGGCCGTTGAGCTGGCCGGTGGAGCGCCACTGCGTTGTGAACTGGCGCTGCGAGCGGCTGCCGATGATGCCGATAACTAGACCGGTAAGCGGCAGGGACAGGAGGGCGATGAGAGCGAGCTGCCACGAAACGCTGAACATCATGATGGTGATGCCAATGACCAGCAGCGCGTCATAAAACAGCTGCGATAGCGCCTCCTGCAGGGCCTGCTGCATGTTGTCGATGTCATTGGTGGTACGTGAGAGGATATCGCCGCGCTGCTGGGAATCAAAGTAGTTGAGAGGCAGCGCATTAATCTTCGCCTCCACGCGCTCGCGCAGGTCAAACACGATATCCATGCTTAACTTGTTGAGGATTGCTCCCTGCCACCACTGGAAGCCAGAGGAGACGATGTACATCGCGATCACGGTGATGATGAGCGTGCCCAGTCGGTTAAAATCGATGCCTTCACCGGGGACGAAGTCCATCGCGGAAGCCATATCCGCAAAGCGGTCCTGGCCCTCAGCACGCATGCCCGCAATGGCTTGCTCGGCGGAGATATTAGAGGGCAGGTTGCGCGAAATGACGCCGGCAAAGATGACGTCCATGGCCTTGCCCATGATCTTCGGGGCTACCACGGCCAAGAAGATGCAGACTATGTTCATTGCCGCGACGGCCCATAGGTGGCGCTTGAAGGGAGCAAGCAGGGAGAAAAGGCGTTTGGTGGAGGGCCAGAAATTCTTGGCCTGACGGGGTGCGGAGCCGCCCATCGGATCAAAACCGGTATCCGTGGACTCGGCGGTAGAGGTGGTGTTTTCAGCCATTAGTTTTCGCCCCCTGCCACACCGGCGGTTTCTTGGGAATCAACGATTTCTTGGTAGACCGCGCAGCGGCCCAGGAGTTCCTCGTGGGTGCCGCGGTCAACGATGCGGCCGGCGTCCAGCACCAGGATCTGGTCCGCATCGCGGATAGACGCTACGCGCTGGGCGACGATAATGCTGGTCACCGGCTTTTCGCGCTCGGCAAACGAGGCGCGCATTGCCGCCCGCACCTTGGCGTCGGTAGCCACGTCCAGCGCGGAGAAGGAATCATCAAAGAGGTAGATCAGAGGCTGGGCGACAAGCATGCGCGCGATGGACAGGCGCTGGCGCTGGCCGCCGGAGACATTCGTGCCGCCTTGAGATATGGGCATATCTAGGTCCTCAACGAAGTCAGCTTGGGCCACGCGCAGCGCCTCCCAGAGCTCTTCATCGGTGGCTTCGGGCCGTCCGAGGCGCAGGTTAGAGGCCACCGTGCCGCTAAATAGGTAGGCCTTTTGTGGAACCAGAGATACGCGCTGGACGATGTCCTGGCGGGCCAGGGAGGTGGTAGGGGTGGCGTCGATAAGCACCTGGCCCTCCGTCGGCACGTACAGGCGTGGGATGAGGGAAACCAGGGTGGTCTTGCCCGAGCCCGTTGAACCGATGATGGCGGTAGTGGTGCCGGGCTGAGCGGTAAAGGAAATGTCTTCTAGCACCGGCGCATCCGCACCGGCATAGGAAAAGCCCACGTTGCGAAATTCCACCGTGCCCACGCAGGCCTCCGGAGAGGTGGTGGAGCTGGGTGGAGTAATGGAGGGCTCGTGCTTGAGCACCTCGGTGATGCGGCGGGCACAGATAATGGCGCGCGGCAGCATCATCGCCATGAAGGTGCCCATCATGACCGCCGCCAGAATCTGGAGCAGGTACTGCAGGAATGCGGTGAGCGAGCCGACGTTGACTAAGCCCTCATCCACGCGATGGCCGCCGAACCACAGGACCGCGCCCGTAGCCACGTTGAGGATCACCGTAATGAGCGGGAACATCACCACGAAAAGCCGGCCGATGTTCAAGGACAGGCGGGTGATATTTTTATTTTCTTCGGTGAAGCGCTCGGACTCATAGGCCTCGCGCACGAAGGCGCGCACCACGCGGATGCCGGTGATCTGCTCGCGCAGGGTGCCATTGATGGAATCCAGCTTGTCCTGCATGGAACGGAAGAGCGGCATGAGGCGAGCAATGATAACGGAGATGGTACCGAGCAAAACCGCCACGGATACCCACACCAGCCAGGACAAGCCGGCGTCTTCGCGCACGGCCATGATGATGCCGCCGATGGACATGATGGGTGCGGTCACCATGAAGTTCAGCATCATCATGTAGACCATTTGCACCTGCTGGACGTCATTGGTGCCGCGGGTAATAAGCGTAGGTGTGCCAAAACGGCTCATGTCCTCAGTGGACAGGGAATTAACGTGGCGGAAGACCTCGCCGCGTAGATCTCGGCCGACGCCCATGGCGGTGCGGCTGCCGCACCAAACTGCGCCGATGGCGGTGATGACTTGGGCAAACGCGACGGCCAGCATGATGCCGCCGGTGCGCCAGATGAAGTCTACATCGCCCTGAGACACACCTTCATCGATGATCTTGGCATTAAGCGATGGAAGGTACAGCGTGGCAGCTGTTGACAAGGCCTGCAGGACAAGTACCGCGATGAAATACGGCGTATACGGCGCCGACCGTGTAATGAGAATGCGAACCAGATCCATGGACTCGCGCCCCTTTCCTTGCCGTGGCTGGGTAGCCGTGCAAGTTTATACCGGTGGTGGGTGGGGCGCTAGTTGGTAATTGCTGTTAAATCCCCACGTGAGCTAGCTGCGCGCGGGTGATGACGCTGCGCCAGTCTTCAAAATCCTGCAGTGGGGCGCATAGGCCTTCCCACGTGGTGACGGCCACGCCGCGAGCCTTGAGTTCCAATACGAGTAGTTCGTGGTTGCCAGAGGAGGCCAGGCGGTGGATCTCGTTATGCGTGATATCGCCGTCTAGTCCTACCCGCACGTTGCCGATAAGACGCAAGCGGGGAGTGGTGCCGGAGCCGCAGTGAGAGCCCGTGACGGCGTCGCCAAGCACGCCTGCCAAGCCTGCAAAGCGGCGGAGTAGACCGAATGGGGCGGTGCACTGGGTAATGAGGTCCACACACATGCCAGCGCTGATAAGCTTCTCGGCGGTGGATAGGGCCGCCGGGCCCTCCCCGATGATGGCTATACGCTGCATGAAAGTGCCTCCTTGTGCGGGGCGCGAACGCCCGCAATAGACTGTCTTGTCTGTAAATCTAGTCCGCTTGGTACGGATTGGAAACTTTTTATTCGCACCTCCCGCCAAGCTCAGCGGCTTTTCGCGCACAATCTCCTGCACCGCCTTGGGCTTTTGCCTAATGTGTGACGGCATGAACCCAACGACGAACCTGCTGGACGGTGGCAAGAACTACCGCGACCCCAGCATCTCCCCGGAAGGCACGCGCGATACCGCGCCGCTGGACGCCGAGGTAGCCGCGCGCAACCAGCAATTGGTGGACCAGTGGGCGGATAAGCTTTATGACGCCTCAGCGGAAACCATTACCGAATGGGCCGCCGAGCACGCACCCGGCCGCTTGGCCATGACCATGTCCATGGAAAATACGGTCTTGGCTGAGCTTGCCCACCGTGCTGGGCTCGATGCAGACCTGCTTTTCATCGATACCGGCTGGCACTTCCAGGAAACCCTGCAGGTAGCCGACGAGGTAGAAAAGCGCTACCCGGACCTCCCACTTGTTCGCGTGCTGCCTTTGCTCACCCCGGAAGAGCAAGACGAGGTGTATGGTCCGCGCCTCTACGCTCGCGATACCGCGGCCTATAACCGCATGCGCAAGGTCGAGCCGCTGAATATGGCGATGGACCCATATGCTGGCTGGGTCACCGGCCTGCGCCGCGCCGATTCCGAACACCGCGCCACCGCCCCAGCGCTGAGCCTCGACCGCACCGGACGGCTGAAGATCTCTCCCATCATCACCTGGGATCTGGACGATACGGACCGCTATATCGCGGACAACGACCTCATCATCCACCCACTCACCCTGCAGGGATACCGCTCCATCGGCTGCGCCCCGCTGACCTTCCCGGTTGGCGAAGGCGAGGATGCCCGGTCCGGGCGCGTATTTGCAGACGGCAAGACAGAATGCGGGTTACACGAATAATGAGCACACTTTCTCCACACTTAAAAGACCTAGAAAACGAGTCCATCCACATCCTGCGCGAGGTGGCCGGGCAGTTCGACAAGGTAGGCATCCTCTTTTCCGGCGGCAAGGACTCCGTCGTTGTCTTCGAGCTAGCCCGCCGCGCCTTCGCCCCGGCCACGGTGCCGTTTGAGCTGCTCCATGTCGATACCGGCCACAACTTCCCCGAGGTCATCGATTTCCGCGACCGCCTCGTGGAAGAATCCGGCGCTCGCTTGCACGTCGCCCGCGTCCAGGACTGGATTGACCGCGGCGACCTCCAGGAGCGTCCCGATGGTACCCGCAACCCGCTGCAGTCCGTGCCGCTGGTAGAGACCATCGCCGAGCGTGAGTACGACGCCGTCTGCGGTGGCGCTCGCCGCGATGAGGAGCGCGCCCGCGCCAAGGAGCGCATCTTCTCCATCCGCGATTCCTTCGGCGGCTGGGATCCCCGCCGCCAGCGCCCCGAGCTGTGGGACCTCTATAACGGCGGCAAGATGGCCGGCGAAAACGTCCGCGTCTTCCCCATCTCCAACTGGACCGAGTCCGATATTTGGGAATACATCGGCGCCCGCGAACTGGAGCTGCCCTCCATCTACTACTCGCATGAGCGCGAGGTATTCAAGCGCAATGGCATGTGGCTAGCCCCTGGTGAATGGGGCGGCCCCTCCGAGGGGGAGGAGCTGGAAACCCGCACCGTGCGTTACCGCACCGTGGGCGATATGTCCTGCACCGGCGCCGTGGAATCTACCGCAGCGACCCCGGACGAGGTGCTCGCGGAGATCTCCATTTCCACCCTTTCCGAGCGCGGCGCCACCCGCGCCGATGACAAACTTTCCGAGTCCGCCATGGAGGACCGCAAGAAGGAAGGCTACTTCTGATGACCACGACCCTCACGCCGAATGTCGGCGCCCTTAAGCAACGCGATACCCTGCGCCTGTGCACCGCCGGCTCCGTTGATGACGGCAAGTCCACCTTCGTCGGCCGCTTGCTCTATGACACCAAGTCCGTGCTTGCGGATCAGGTCGAATCCATGGAGCGCACCTCCACCGACCGCGGCTTCGACGGCATGGACCTCTCTTTGCTTGTTGACGGCCTGCGTGCCGAGCGCGAGCAGGGCATCACCATCGACGTGGCCTACCGCTACTTCGCCACGGATAAGCGCACCTTCATCCTCGCCGATACCCCCGGCCACGTGCAGTACACCCGCAATACGGTCACCGGCATGTCCACCTCCCAGGTGGTGGTGCTTCTTATCGACGCCCGCCATGGCGTGGTCGAACAAACCCGTCGCCACCTTAACGTCGCTGCGCTCCTGGGCGTGCGCCACGTGGTCCTCGCGGTGAACAAGATCGATCTGGTGGACTATGACGAGCAGGTCTTCCGCGATATCGAGTCCGAGTTCAACCAGATCGCCGCGCGCTTAGACATCACCGATACCACCGTCGTGCCGATTTCCGCACTCAAGGGCGATAACGTGGTCGAGCGCTCCACCACCATGGAGTGGTACACCGGACCGACCGTTCTTGAGGTTCTCGAGACCGTCCCCGTGGCCACCGGCCGCGCCGATGAGCTGGACTTCCGTTTCCCCATCCAATACGTCATCCGCGAGCATGCCTCCGATTACCGCGGCTACGCCGGCCGCGTGAAGGCCGGCTCCATCTCGGTAGGCGATGAGGTTGGCCTTCCCGAGGGCCGCACCAGCACCATCACTCAGATCGACACTGCTGACGGTCCGGCCGATTCCGCCGCCACCGGCGACTCCGTGACGCTCCTGCTTGCCGACGACATCGATCTCGCCCGCGGCGATCTCATCGCCGGCCCCCATCGCCTTGCGGCCACCCGCGAATTCGACGCCACCGTCGTAGGACTGACCGAAAAGGACATCAAGCCCGGCCAGATGCTCAAGCTGCGCTACGGCTCCTCCCTAGTCAAGGCCCGCATTGCTGCTATCACCCGCACCCTGGATCTTGATGGCGTTTCCGATGTGGAAGATCCCGAGTCCGTCGCCATGAACGACATCGCCCACATCACCATCCAGACCCAGGCCGAGCTTCCCGTTGAGGACTACGCCGCCCGCGGCGCGGTGGGCAATTTCCTGCTCATCGATCAGTCCTCCGGCAACACCCTCGCCGCCGGCTTCGTTGGCCACCGCCTGCGTTAGTCGTCCTGTGCGCCGCTGCTGCTTCTCTCACTGCGCATCATTATGATGCCCGTGACTCCGAGGAGCAGCGGCGTGGAGATACCGAACACCGTCGGCCCTACTACGGTTAAGTTCACGATCAGCAGGACAACCGCCGCCACCAGCGCGAAAGCCCCGAATTTCTGCTGAGCCGTTTTCTCGCTCATTCCTATCTCCCCTTCGGCTACGTTGTGGCCACGATAACCGCTTCTGGCTCCCCGCGAAAGCCTAGAACGCGGCCATTTCTTGGCTTCCGCACGCTCCTGCGAATCCCGGACCGCCGCTTGGCGTCACGCAGCGCGCAAAACAAGCACGTTTCGCCGCCAAACTGGTGACAGTTTAGCGAAACGTGCTTGGTTTACATCGAACTATTGCATAGGCGGAACGTCGCCGGACATGATGACCTTCTGCTGGCCTTCATCCCACCGGAAGCCTGCATTGGTCGTACCCGAGCGGTTGGCATTGCCTTCGCCCTCGCGTGGCCAGTGATAGGTCACCGCTATTTCGGAATCGTTGACGCGTTCAACCGTGGGAGCGAAGCCGTAGGGCTTTGCTGTTGCAGTACCTAAGTATTCACCGTGGTTAAAGAGCATGATGTGGAAGGGTGAAGAACTTGTCCCTCCCTCAATCATTAGGGTTTCCCACGATAGGGAAGCGCATGGGTCGTAGCCGGAGGAATTGAAAAGCTCCCAACCGATGGTGCCCCACGGCGCAACTTGGGAAACGCCGTCTTGGAACGCTGTCTGTGCGCTGTGCGTACCGCAGGTTTGGTCGGCTCCGCTAGCAGAAGAATTCTCGTCACCTAGTTGGGACGCCTGGCTGTCCTCTTCCTCATCCATCACTACGTTGGGTGGCACTGGCCTGGAAGTAGTGTTTCCTTTTGGTATAGGTCCTTTCGTCGAGGTTTCCTGCTCTGCATCGTCTCCTTGTTCTGGTGAAGCGGACCTCGAAGCAGTCTCATAGTGAAGTTTTTGACCAGCACTGTCAGTGGAATTTTCGTCACAGCCAGCCAGAGCGAAAGACGCGATTGCCAGGCCCATTGCTGCTCCGATAGCCAGTACTTGGCCATGGAAAGGGCTATGCGAGCTAGGCATTCTCAATTGCCCGGCGTCCTATAGTCTTGCGAATCGACCAGACGAACTCCCAGAGAATCAGCATGAGCGGGGTGGCTACGAGAGTTTTGATCAGGGAGGCGCTGAAATCTGCGGTCTTGGACTCAAGCTCCGAGGAACCAAAGATAAGGCCCATGGCGGTGGTGTCACTAGCTTCGCCGGCAAGGGACAAGCCGCGGATTCCGGCAATGAGCCACATGAGGAGCAGGATGCCCCATAGCACGCACCACATGATGGATTGGCAGCGTTGGCGGTCTGGTTCGACGGGGAATGTTACATTACTAAAATCAACAGTGACTTGTTTATTGGTCACGTTGAAGCTTGAACTGCTGCTGAATTGCCGATTTGTTGCCTGTGGCTTCCAGTCTTGCTGTGGTTGCGCCGAGTGCTGAGGGGTGTATTCCGGCGCCGGGGTATAGGAGGCAAGATTTTCTTGCGGCGCGGTTTCGGACGGAAGGGCGGCGATGTAGCGGATGCGTGCGATATCTACTTCCGGCCCAGTGGTATTAGCCAAGTCGTTATCGTATTGCTTGCGCCGGTTGTCTGCGGAAAAGATTTGTCGCGCAGTGCTCAGTTCGTCGCGCGCTGCGGCGTCCCCGGGATCGACTTGGGTGAGCTTGTTGTCGATCTCTTCGATAAGATCGGCGGAATCGGCCGAAGCATCGAGGGAGAGAGAATCGTAGAGGTTGTAGTGGGACACAGAGAGTTCCTTTCTGGTGTTAGAGCAGAGTTGTAGGGGGAAGAGAGTAATAGGGAAGGGGGATTTACATGGAGAGGGGATTAGCAGGGGTCGGAGAAGTCCGCATCGTTATTTAGTGAACGAGCATTGCCACCGTATTGCGCTTTTAGCTCGCACACTTTCTCTACGCTATGGCCTGCGTCGAAGTAGACGGCGTAGACGTCATTGCCGTCTACTTGGCCGCGAAGAGAGCTGCAGGCTTTTCCGCTCATTGTGTGTGAACCCGGATACTTACCCTGGACGCGAGAAAGCTCAGGATGGGGGTCACTGCCTAGGGGGACCATAACGGATTCCGCGATGAGAATGTATCGGCCGTCGCAGCGGGGGCCGGCGCTGTCGTCCGGCATTTCGTCAATAGATTTTGCGCTAGCGCCAGCTTCATCTTTTGCTGCAGATTCCGCACTGGGTTTGTCATTGGCGTCGCACAACAAAACCTTATCGAGCAGGGGGATTGGGGCACCGGCTTCTTCAAGTTTTGACCGGTCGTAGCATCCCATATGGGACGGCCACGACGTTCCATCTGTTTCGTATCGGTGCCAGGCATTGTCAGTCCAATAGAACAAGGTTTGGGCCGAGGTTCCGTACTCACCAGCAAAAAGCCAGGAGTCATCGCAGTACATCTTTACCGGAGCACGCAAATCGCTGAGTTTGTCATCTGCGTATTCATTGCACTTTTCGTACTTGGTCAGTTCTTGTGATTTAGCGTTATTTTTTCTCTCTGGGGAATCTTTTGCCTCGTCTTTTTTGGACTTGTCCTCATCTTTGTCGGACTCGGCCCCCTTCTCAGGGTGGGAGGTATCTCTAGCCTCGGAGCTAGCAGCCAATGCAGGTTCATTTGGGTCATCGGCATCATTTGAATCGTTCCTATTGACCAGTGCCCAAGTTAAACCGCCAACCAGAGCGAGAACCGCTAGCACAGCGATGACTAGGAACACGATGCGTTTACCTTTTCCGGAGGACTTAGGGTCGTCAAAGTCCTCACCTGTAGGTGAAGCTGCAGAAGTCGAGGTTGTAGGGGAATTAGGTGAGAGCGTGCCCCAAGCTTGTTCCTCGCGTGGCATGGGGCGCATGCGTTGAGCAGAAGGATCCGTGGAGGGCTGATCCGGCTGGCCCCAGGCATTGTTGTTGTTCAAAGGCTGAACTCCTTCATAAGCAATTCAAGAGCGGAATACGAGAGAGATTGGATAATCTAAAGATTAATCCGTGTCATACTATAGACATACGACTTGCAGAAATGCTTTCAAATAGAACGTCAATCCAGGCATTCGGCTTTATTCAAGTTATCTGCACGTAAAGCGAATGGTATAAGTGTGACATCTGTTTGGCTAAGAGATTAGGCTAAAAGGGGAAAATGCCGCCAAGATTGTCAGATATGAGGGCCTAGCAACCGGTGAAAGGGGCTGTGTCTTAGTGCGAGAGCTTGAACGCACGCGGAATTTTGGCGAGCGGGAAGAGCTAAACGGCGCTTCTATGTCCGGCTTAATCCCAAGCGTGACCGAAATTTGAATCCCCTATGAGGGGGAGAAAGGAGCACTCGTGACACTGGATCGCAATTTGAATGCGTCCGAATTGCACGCGACCCGCAACCGGGTAAGCGTGTCCCCGGATCTCATCCGCCGCCTGGGCGGTGCGCTGGGATATCACGCAATCGAGGCTTTTGGCTCAGAGGCGCAGACGGAATTGAGCAAGGTCTTTGATTTGGGAGACATCATCGATTTGATGCTGCTTAGTCAACTGTCGGAGATGGAAGTCGCGCCGGGTGTGGAGCAGCAGGTGGAGGGGGACGTCGCTAAGCAGCTGCTGCGGCGCATCAGCGCGGGTGATTATCTGACGCGCCAGCAGGTGCACGACCGCCTGCCGCGGGCGACGGTGATGCTGTACCGCATGGGACATCCACGCCTGTGGGCCTTTGCCGCCCGCCAGCGCCTGCCCCAGGACGCGGAAAGAGCCGTGCCGGATTCCTTCCACCGTGATATCACCGGCCCGTACACCACTCCGGAGGAAGCGTGGCTGGGCATGTACGTGGCCGATGCCACGCGGCTCGGGGAGCTAAATACCCAGGTAGATGGTGCCGGGTTGGACGAGGACAGGCAGCAGCGCCTGCGTCTGGGCATGAGCTTGGCCGATACATACCGCCAAGTGTGGAGCTCCGCGCGCGGCCATTGGCGCGTCAGCCCCCAGACACGCTATATCGTGCCTTCGCGTTTTGGCTATTGCCCATTTGTCTTCCGCGTGGCCGAGGGTGGGTGGCGCCGCGATTCCTTCGAGGGGAGCCACGATCGCTTCATGGCCACGGAGGGCTATTGGATCGACGTGGAGCGCGAACGGCTCATTCACCTCGGCGCGCCAGACCCGCACGATGCTTGGTTGCCTACGGCGCGGGTCGCGGCCGAAGCACCGACGGAGGAAGACCTGGCCGTCGCCCGGGTGCTCAGCAGGAAAATCATTGCCCTTGGCGCTGGCCAGAAAAACATTACGATTCGCCTGCGCCAGAAGAACCGCACATTGAACTTTGATTAGGGCAGGCAGGTATTCTCGCAGGCATGGAGAATCTCAACGGACGCACCCTTTTCGTCGCCGCTGTGGATGCGGAAGCCGCTCACATCCCGGAAGGCGAACCCCTGCTCATCACCGGAATCGGTACGGTCCCGGCGGCCATTGCCTTAACGGAAGCTCTTGCCGACGCCCGCGCTAACGGCGCCCTTCCCGATCGTGTGGTCAACATTGGCACGGCCGGCGCGCTTGTCGACGGCATGGCTGGCGTCTTCGAAGTGGACAAGGTCACCAAGCATGACTTCAAGCTAGAAGTGCTTACCGATATCAACCGCTACCTGCTGCCAGAGGCCATCGAGCTCGAGACCTCCGGCCGCCTGCCGGTGCGCGGACTGGCCACGGGCGACATGTTTGTCTCCGATACGGCCCTGCGCACCGAGCTGGCCAAGAAATCGCAGCTGTGCGACATGGAAGGCTATTCCATTGCCGCAGTATGCCAGCGCTTCGAGGTGCCCTGCACCCTGCTCAAGCAGGTGTCCGATTCCGCCAATGAGGAATCCAAGGGCACCTGGGCCAATGTCCTGGACCGTGGTGCGCGCCAGCTCGCCTCGGCAGCTACGGACCTAGGCTTTCTGCGCTAAAAACTAAAAGCGCGCCGGGGGAGGGCCGGCGCGCTGCTAGTGGTGGCTGAGTCTTAGCTCAGCGGGCTCATTGACTGGTAGAGCTGTTCTACCTTGTCGCGTGGGGTCTCATCGTGTTCGTAGGTGACGTCGCTGAAGTCTTCAGGATCATCCTTGGAGCCGGTGATGATGTCTATATCGGAGGGCTCGACTTCCCCGGAACGCAGTGCAGCCATTTCGGCGTGGTAGCGCACGACAACGGCGATGGTTGCGGCCACGGGGACGGCGAGGAAGGCGCCGACGATGCCTGCCAGGGTAGAGCCGACGGTGACGGAGAGTAGGACAACGGCCGCGTGCAGTCCCATGGCCTTGGATTGCAGCAGTGGTTGTAGGAGATTTCCCTCAACCTGCTGGACGATGATGATAAGGGCCAAGGCCAATAGTGCATTGGTCAGGCCATTGGATACCAAGGCGATAATAACTGCCAAAGCACCGGCGGTGACAGCACCGATGATAGGGATGAAGCTGGCGAAGAAAGTCACCACCGCGATGACGAGCGCAAGCGGAACTTGCAGTGCCCACAGGCCAAGGCCGATGAGGACTGCGTCCACCATGGCCACCGCGGCCTGCGCTTGAATGAAGCCCGACAAGGTCTTCCAGATGCGCGCGCCGAGCTCGGTAACGTGCCAGCCGGTGGAGTTGCCGGTGTACTTGCGCAGCCAGGGCAGGAATTTGTCGCCGTCTTTAATGATGAAGAAGGTGACAAAGAGCATGATCAGCGCGGCCACGACGATGGAGCTGGCCATCGAGAAACCAGAGATAACGCCGGTGGCGATGGTTGATGCTTGGCCCTTGGCAAACTTAACCGCATCTTGCAGCACGGATTCCAGTTGATCGCTTCGGATATCGATGGGGGACTCTTCCACCATCTCCGTGAGTTGACTGATGCCATCTTCAGCTTGGTCAATGAGTGTCTGGCTTTGGTTGGTGACAACCGGGGCCATGGCGGCAAAGACGCCGCAGAAGATGATGATGAGGCCAAGCAAGGTGCTGACCGCCGCAAGCGAGCGCGGGAATCCCTTACTGCGCATCCACGCGCTGATGGGGTAGAGCACCGTGGAGACGAGGATGGCGAGCAAGACCGGCAGCAGGCCTACCCAAATGAACTTGAGCAGGTAGCCGGCCAGCGCTAGGCCGGCGACGATAAGGATAAAGACCACTGAGACCTTGGCCATGGTGCGGAAGTCCTTGGCCAAGACGGCGGATTTATCGTCGCGCTCGACAGGGTGCTCGCTGGCAGCCTCTGCACCAAGGTGCGCATCATCATAAGAGACGAGGGTATGCGAATCTTCCTCGCCCGGCTTTTGGATCTGTGTTGCGTTGCCTTTTTCCTGCGCAGACGGGCGCTTGGCCTCGTCGCGGGAAGACGAATTATGTGACGTAGACATTGCCTACCACTATGCCACATAAAACTCGCAGCGCATATACGAAAAAGGAGGTAGCAGCCCACGGGCGGGGCGCTACCTCCCTTCAGTACCTTTAATGCGTCCGCTGACGCGGCCGGAAATTACTCGTCACGCAGGTTACCTACGTTGCGGATAATGCCGAAGCGGTGCATGGTAACCGAAACTGCCTGCTCAAGAAGGTAAGGAATGAGTTCACGGCGGCCGTCGGCAAGCACGGGCTGGTCCAGAACCACGGAGTTGGAGCGTACCGCGGCCTCGTAGATGGAATCCGGCACGGTGCCCAGGGCGCGCACGCGGGAGGAGGCGTCATTGGCCACGTCGGTAGCAAAAGCCTCGTCGGTGATGGCCTTGACGTCGAAGCCGAGATCCTGCAGCTGGGTGGCAACCTCCGGGGTGGCGGAGATTTCCGTGGCGGTGCCGGTAATTGCGGCGGCCAGCACCTGGCGAGCAACCTCGCGCAGCTCGTAGCCTTCGCCCACGCGCACGCGCAGCTTGGTCAGCAGTGGACGGTAGCGGAAGATATTGGCCTCAGAGACCAGGCCGGTGCGGTCGTGGTTGCGGCCGAACTCCTCTTGCCAAGCCACCTGGTCTAGCTCCGCGGCGCGCCATAGCCAGGTGATGTCCTCCTCGGTGAGCTTGCCAGAGAGGTTATCGCGCAGGCGGTGCAGCGCGGCGAGGCTGGCTGGGGCAATGTCCACGTTGCGCGGCTTGAGCTCGCCATCGGCCCACTCACCCATCTGTGCCACGTAGTTCGGGCCGCCAGCCTTGGCGCCTGGTCCCATGACGGACTTCTTCCAACCGCCGAAGGACTGGCGCTGGACAATCGCACCGGTGATCCCGCGGTTGACGTAGGCGTTGCCCACCTCAACGTTGTCGATCCAGTACTCAATCTCGGCGTCGTCAAGCGAGTGGATGCCGCCAGTCAGGCCGTAGCCGGTGTCGTTTTGCCAGGCAATAGCCTCCTCCAAGGTATCGGCGTACATGATGCCGAGGATGGGGCCGAAGCACTCATTCTTGTGGTACCAGGAGCCCGGCTGCACATTATCGCGAATGCCCGGGGACCACAGGGTGCCTTCCTGGTTGAGCTTTTCCGGCTTGAGCAGCCACTTCTCGCCCGGCTCGAGCTGGGTCAAACCGCGCAGGAGCTTCTCGCTCGGCTCTTCCGCCAAGCCGTTCATGGTGGTGGTGATATCGAAGCCCGGGCCTGGCTTAAGGGTCTTGACCGCGTCCAGCAGCTGGGTGCGCAGGCGCTCAGACTTGCCGGCTGCGCCGACGAAAATAACCAGGGAGGCCGCCGAGCACTTCTGTCCAGAGTGGCCAAAGGCGGAGTTGTAGAGGTCATCGATGGCCAAGTCTGGGTCCGCCGCTGGGGTGATGATGAGCGCGTTCTTGCCGGAAGTTTCTGCCATGATATTCATCTTGGGCTTCCAGGAACGGAAGAGCGCACCGGTATCGGACGCGCCGGTGAGGATGACATTGTCCACGTCATCGTGGGAAAGCAGCGCCTTGCCAGCCTCGGCCTCATCCGTGAGCACAAGCTGCACCAAATCCGGATCCAGCCCCTGCGCCTCGAGGGCCGTGCGGAAGGCTTCCACCACGAGCTTGCCGCAGTGAACTACCTGCGGGGCTGGTTTGACGATAACCGCCGATCCCGCCGCCAAGGATGCTGCAATGCCGCCGGTTGGGATGGCAATGGGGAAGTTCCATGGCGGGGTCACCACGGTGACGGTGTGCGGGGTGAACTCGGAGTAGGACTCTTCCAGCAGGCGCGCGGACTGGCCGTAGTAGGTGCAGAAGTCAATCGCCTCAGAGACCTCAGGGTCGGTCTGGGTAACGGTCTTATTGGCTTCATACGCAGCCACGGAGATGAACTTGCCGCGCTGGGATGCAATCTGATCTGCCACGGCCTCCAGTGCGGCGGCGCGCTCGGCGGCAGGGCGCTTGCCCCACTCGGTGCCCAGCTCCTTGGCGCGAGCGATGTGACCTTCGACCGCCGTAGGGTCGGTAACCTCCGCGATGCCGTGCTTGCCCGGATTGCGCTTGAGCGCTTCCTGGGCCCACTGACGGTTCGGCGCGAGCGCCGGGTCAGTGTCAGCCTCGTTAGTAAAGCGGCCGGTACGCGGTGCTTGGCGGCCATCTTCCTCGAGGCGGTTCTGGGTGCGACGGGCGCCAGCGAAGGTGTCCCAGCGCTTGGCGACGGCCCGACGGAACGTCTCTTCCTGGTCCGCAAGCGGCTCCTCGCCTGGGGCAAAGAGGGCGTAGAGGAAGTTCTGCGGCGCGGAGTTTTCCTCCAAGCGGCGTACCAAGTAGGACACGGCGACGTCGAAGTCTTCTGCGTGGACAACCGGGGTATAGAGGATCTGGCGGCCGTCAAAGACCTTGCGCACCGCTGCCTGCTGTGCTGGGGACATGCCCTGCAGCATCTCCGAATCCATCATGTGCAGTACGCCGCGCTTCTTGCCCAGCTCGTAGGCCATTGCCGCGGTGTAGAGGTTGTGGGTTGCTACACCGATGCGGACGCTATCGGCGTACTCTTCGCGCAGGATGAAATCCAATAGGCGGTAGTAGTTGGCGTCAACGTCGAGCTTGTTGGTGTAGGTAGCCAGCGGCCAATCGTGGACCTCGCCCTGCACGGTTTCCATGGATAGGTTCGCGCCCTTTACAATGCGCACCTTGACCTTGCCGCCGCCCTTAGCCACGCGTTCCTTGGCAAAGTCAGCGACATCCTTGAGCGCATCGAAGGTATCCGGCAGGTAAGCCTGCAGCACGATGCCGGCATCCAGGGTGAGGAATTCCGGCTCGCTGAGCAGCTCCTTGAACAGGCGGATGGTCAGGTGGAGATCGTGGTATTCCTCCATGTCCATGTTGATAAAGACCTTGTCGGTACGGTTCGCCGCAGCCTGGTACAGCGGACGCAGGCGCTCCTTAAGGCGCTCTACCGAGCCATCGATATCCCAGGGGTTAAGCTGGGCCACCATAGAGGAAGCCTTGACCGAAACGTAGGTTACGCGTGGGTTCTGGATGAGCTTGAGGGTGCGCTCCGCGCGGGACTTAGCCTCTTCCTCACCGAGTACGGCTTCACCCAGTAGGTTGAGGTTGAGCTGTTCGCCGGATTCGGCGGCCTTGTCTAGGATCTTGTTGAGAGCATCAGACTCGGCGTCCAGAACCAGGTGGCCAACCATCTTGCGCATGTACAGGCGAGCTACCGGCATGACCAGGTTCGGCAGGATAGGGCCGAAGAAACCACCGGCACCAACGAGCGCACCATTGATGCTGCCCAGGAACGACGGGTCATAGTGAGAGGAAATATCCTTCAGCGCGTGTGCGGCAACCTTGTCATCTTCTGGGCGCATGACGCGGTCGACGAAGTCCATGGTGAACTTCACGCCGTCCTCATCGCGCAGCAGGTCCGCGAGCTGTTCGGTGGCCTTATCTTCTTCGTCCGCAGTGGACTTCAACCAGTCGTGGGCGCGGCTGATAGCTGCAGGCAGGACTGCTTCCACATCATCAGAGATGGGCAGGCGGGTATTAGCAGGAGAAGTCATATTGGTTCTACCTCTTTTTCAAACGGGTCACATCCTAGAAACCACTTTTCACATGGGAGTGAAGGGCGATGTATCTGCGCCGGTCTGGAACTGCCGGCCGATACGGCGTCTGGATGATGAGCGGTGAGCTATGTGGTGCTGCAGGGCGCAGCTGGGTGAGGAGCGAACACGCGGGTGCGCGCGACGCAAGGTGAGGGTCGCAGAGATTCGTGGTGAAATGCGATGTCAGCGGGCCATTATGCGGGCCGAATGCGGACGGGGGGCCTATCGCTGCTGCGACGAACGCGCGCCAAGTTGGTGTTCAACTCTCACCTGCTTTCTATGACGTGGCTATGGGTGGGCAGAGGAAGAAACGTGAGCGGCTTAGCACTCTGACGTGCGGCAACCCTGCAGGTTCAGGCTCCAATTGTTGCCTAGGAAATATTATGAACTTTTGTGTTGCCGTAATTATAAGGAAGCGCCAAACGTGATGCTAGTCTCCTTCGGCAAAAGGTGGACGGGGGTAGAAAAACAAAAAATAAACCCCAGCATGTGGGGTTTAGAGGGGGTGGGACACATTTGGGGGTGATCGTGTTTAGTAATCCATAGTCGAAGTGTTTGATGGGCATCGGCTGTTTTGTGCTGGAAGATTCGGGCACCTGTGAATAAAAATAGTTGCTGAAGAACTGGGATGGGCTAATTCACGTCTCTGAGCAGGAGCGAAGTCGTGCCTCGTGGACAAAGGTCTGCTACTGTCTGCAGTTGAATCTAAATGATTCTCCAGTGTTTAGCTATCTAATTTTCAGGGGTTTTTATGAGGCTCTCCAGAAACGCCTCGACTAAAGCAATCGCGTTACTCTCTGCCGCATTGCTCGCCGTCGGGGGAATTATAATTCCTGCTCCTACTGATGCTGCAATTCCAGATGACAGCCTGACTACCCAGCACGGGGATAACCTTGGCGCCGGTCCAGAAGCGAAAATCACCTTGGACACCGATAAAACAGAGGTAAAGCCTGGCGACACCGTAGCTGCGCACGTCGAAATTGAGGGCACCGTACCATTCCCAGAAGTTGGTCAATGGAGGTACGGGGAATCCGATGCTACAGCGGTCATCTTTTCACTACAGATCGATCCCCGGCTCACTGTAAATGACGTTGACAAACTGCAGTTTAAGTGGGCGGATGGTAAAGAGAGAAAACCATTCAATGTTCAAATCGACGCCGAAAGCAATGTAATTGCCTTCGAATTTGCAAGCTCGGATGTTCCTCTTGGTCCAGAACCGAAGATGACTGTCGACATTCCCGTGACCGTTAATGACGATGTACAAGACGGCGATGAACTGGGAGTGAAGGTTGCTACAGAGGTTGATCTCCGACCTACCCTCGATTGGACCTATGACAACTGGGAGATGAGATCCACTGGTGATCCCTGCCTGCGTGAAGCGGTTGGTGAACTGACCTTTGATAACCCAGGCCGATATGGAACCTGGCTTGCTGATTTTTGGCTAGGTACTAATTCCGAGTATTTCGAGTTGGAGGGCCAGCCTGAGATCACCGTTCGCGGTCCCGGCGGTGAAGATATGACCGATCAGGTGTTCCAAGATTCATCCTATCCGCAGGTAACGCACAACCCCACCGACAGGCCTAAAATTTTCACAGGCGCTGATGGTAAAGACTTCTCTAACTACCGCTGGCTGAGCCAGTCGGAATGGAAGATCAATGAACAGGGCATGGCCGGCGATGTGTGGATCCCAGAGGGCTCGACTATCTTCGTGAAGCAGCTAGTCCGCTCTTCTCGTTGTTCCTTTGACCCGGACCGAGAAGACTTTGGTGCCAAGGTTGAAAGCCGAAACACCCCATTATATAGGCAAGATGTCGATGAGGCAGTGCTGACTGTCAAAAAGGATCCTGAGCCTGAGCCGAAGCCTTCGCCTACGACGTCTGGTTCGTCTTCTTCTCCTTCGTCTACGGTGACGGAGACGGAGAAGGTGTGTAAGCCGTCGGAGTCTGAGGGTGGTCAGCCGTCTGAGCCGGTGGAGCCTACTCCTGGTGATGATGGTGTGGTTA
>NZ_JAVBIG010000018.1:0-23219 GCF_032821655.1 Corynebacterium sp. CTNIH16
GCAGACGGCACTCCTGGTGCAACCTTCTAGCCCCCGATGACTTCGAAGCGCTTAATTCAGCTACACTGACCCAAGCAGCATAGCTAACCCCCGACGTGTCTACTTTCCGGGGGCCAGGCCCCATGGTCTAAAAACGGTTCAGGGTCCGTCAACCGCACGAGACCACGAAAGTTGATGAGGAAGTCCTTCAACGCCTTGTCGCCCATGTAACGCATGATTCCGTCGCGGACAGCACTGGCACCCGCACCCGAAAGGGTGACAGGCGGAACGATGTTGAGACCCCACAGCAACGCCAGGTACTCAACAACGATGACAGCGTCATTCACCCCATATTCGAGGAACGTCGTCAGATCGTCACGACGCATTGAGGTCATATTCTCGATTGAGGAACCAACATCAAGCTTGGGAACACCGCAAACATCGCCAAGAGCAGCGAGACTCTTATGACCGGGTGCAGCCTGACACATCGTGTCACGAACGGTCACAGAGAACGGTAACCAGCGATAGCTGTTGGAGCCTTTGCCAGACTTGCGCATGAAGCGGGCAGGTTGCAGCGAAACTAAGCCCCCCGAAGCAGAGGTCACACGACGGAGGATGTCATAATGTTTTTCCCCACCATTGCGCTGCTCGGGAGGGCGGCGAAAAGCGGTCAGATCGGCGTTGCCGAAATGACACGCCAGGACGACGGCAATGCGAGCCTTGAACACCGCATCTCGCGTGGCGGAGTAGTCAAATTTCCCCAGAGGGTTGAGTTTCCTTACATCGCGGACGAGCACGCCACGAGGATCGATAGGCTCCCGAGAGGGTGACAGGACATGCAGACCAGCTGCAAGACTGACGATGTAGAGAGCATCCTCAAGGTAGATGCGATCACCCGCCAGAGGCAACACAACCACCTGTACGAGAACACCATCATCGAGAGCATCAGTACAGGCGAACTGATAGCTATCGATGACGCGCTTAGCGGGGTCATCTTCGCGGTAGGTGAACTCAGTATCAAACCCGATCACTTGAGCCCGGCGACCGCCACTACCCATCGACCTCACAGTTGGTAGCTGGCCGAAACTCTTAACATCGACACCGGCATCAACCCCTGCAACCGCAGCGGCTTCCACCGCTGCTGCTGCTGCGGAGTCACGGTGGCCGGAGTCACGATGGCCGGACTCTCCGGTCCGGCCATTCTGCCTCTCCCCTAGGGGTTTTTGGCCTGAATTGACATTAGGGTCTTGACCAGCAGGAACGTCCGCAGAACAGCCCGAAATCGTGGCTAAGGTCTCGGAGACCTTAGCCACAGATCGAGGTTCACGACGTACCAAAACAGTGAAGTACGACGGGGCAGAACGCCCAGGAACGTCGACGGAAGTGTCGACGAGGCGTGACTGCCACTCGGTGCCATTCACGCCAAGCTCGATGAGTTCATGCTCGTGACGCACCGTGTCGGGCGCGTCCTTGGGGGAGATCTCTATGCTCCACGCCTCGTTCGCTGTTGTCATGGCTTCTCACCACCGACAACATGCTCATCTAGCCACGCCTCAATATCAGCGATTCTGTAGACGACGAGGTTGGTACCCACGCTGGCGTATCTGGGCCCTTTGCCCTGAACACGCCAGTTGTTGAGAGTTTGAGGGGCAATTCCGATCAGGGATGCCGCTACCGAACTTTTAACCGCAATAGGCTCGGCATGATCGACCAGTTTTAAATTAGAAACGCCTTTCAAGGTTTGCTCCAGACATGCTGAAAGGGCCCCGGCCTAGCGGTTATCCGCTTTGGGGGCCTGCATATCCGAGTTGCAAACCTTGGGTTCTTATTCTACCCGGTGCCTCGGTGGCCAACCGTCGCAGGTACGGCTGATTATATTTTAGCCTACTTGTGAGGGAAAATCAAAGACCGGCGGAAACATCGTAGCCACGACACTGTCCGGTACAGGGTCGATAAGATCCATCGTCAGTCCTTCACCTGCGGCGAAGCGTCGTCCTGCGTTAGGCCGATAAAAGGTGAACGGCAACGTTCGATCAGCTTCGTTCTCCAGAAACTCGAGTCGTGCCTGGAGGTGTTTGCGGACAGCGTGCAGACGCGGGTGTCGCTTCTGACGACCTTTCGTATCATTTTTCACAATGGGGTCCAGATACCTTAGTTCACGAGCTACCGCGCGGATTTCACAGTAGGTTTCAAGGGCGGTAAGCAAGAGCTGTGTGACCTCCTCGCGGGAAAGTGGGGGAGTGAACAATTCGCGAGCGTCAACATAAAGCGGGTGATTATCGTCAACCAACGTGCACAACACTTCCTGGCGTCTGCGCGCGACGTCATCGGTAGACCAAATTGGAAGACGTTCTGAAGGATCCATACCAGCAATGATAACAAATTCGAACCTATTGCAAAAGTGGGTCTATAGTGGTGTGTATGTCCAAGCAAATACGTGCCGCCAGAACGAAACTAAGCCTTGGGGAAGATTCCATCGACCGCGTCGTTGATGCTTTACCGCCGCGAGGTCCATACGAAGCGAAAATCACGGTCCGACTATGGGACGGAACGACTTACCGCCCGACAATCCGGGCAAGGACAAAGGGGGAATTCCGGCGAATTGCCGTCGAGAAGCGGGATAGCAAGCTCAACTCGACGTGGACCAATTGGGATAAGAGCAAGAACTTCTCGGCGTTCATTACCGACGTCTCTAAGCCGGCCATCCGGGCGGCACGTCTGCGACCGAACACGCGCGCCCGGTATGAGCTCGCATTAAAGCAGGCCGAAGCACAGCTAGGAAAACACGCCATTGGCGAAGCTGTGAAATTCCGAACTCTCGAACACGCATTGCAGGCCATCGCCACCGCAAACGGGTCGGAATCTGCACGGCAGGCCCGCACCGTCGTGAGCAAGTACATTCTGGATCAGCTCATCCGCGAGGGTGTTATCGACCACAACCCGTTACGCGGAATCAGCATCGACCTCGGCGAGGTCAAGAAGGGCAATAAACCACAAGGTGGTCACGCCCTGACGAACGCCCAATACGACGCCGTTGTAGACCATCTCATTGCACGCGATACCGCCAGACCGTTACCACCGGGCACGGACAGACGAGCAAGCTCCATCGCAAAACATGACAACGTGGTCGCGCTGGCACTACTGCAAGCGGGGACGGGACTTCGCATCTCCGAGGCACTGGCAGTGACGAGGCATTCTGTAAAAGTCGCTAATGGGCAGATCGCTATCAGCATTACATCTGAGCAATCCAAAACGCACAGAGGCCGTTCTATCCCGTTCCTGGACAAGCGTGTCGAAAAGTTCTGGTTAAACCGGCTCGACGGACTAGAAACGACCGATCCACTGATCCCTTCGCCAGGAGACAAGAAGGCGCACTGGCGCACCGACAACGCCGTGAAAGCGTCAGCGGCTCTGTTTAAAGATGTTGGCGCGCAGCTCCAGGACAACCACATCGCTTTAATGAGATCCCATGACTGGCGCACGGTGCTCAATAACCGGGCCATCGCGCGAGGGGTACCCGCCCAGGTGCGTGCAGCCTATTTCGGGCATGACGTCGACGTGAACGCGCGCAACTACACGGATTGGACTGATGTAGACGCTATGCGGGGCGCCTTGAATCTCGGTGAAGAAAGTGGGACTCAAAACGGGACTTAAGAGTTGGTAATCTGCGGTAAAGACCAGTAGGCGCCAGTATACTGATACCTCTCTAAACAGCAGGTAAAAGGGCAATAACTGCAGGTGGCTCGAACATGAGGGTGAGAACCCAGAGGTCGTAGGTTCGAATCCTGCCCCCGCTACCAACTTCCAGGCCCTCATCGGTTCGCCGGTGAGGGTCATTTTTTATTTTTGCTTACTGGGCGGATTCTAGCGGACGTGCGGCAACATGGTCCGTATCGGGAACGTGGCAATCAGACCCTAGACAGCAAACCCTCACCTGAGTAAGGTAAGGCTATGCAAAAGAAAGACTTCATGAATGTGCGTGCAGTTATCGCACTCGTAGCCACCCTAGCCCTAGGCGCAGGCCTTGTTGCGTGTTCTTCTGATTCTTCTTCTAAGGAAGGAAACGGAGAAAAGAAGATCGAGCGAGTTGTGGCGCTTGATTGGCGCTACGAGGAAATTCTCAAGGCCCTCGATGTGGACCCAGTGGGAACCGTGGAAATCGGTAAGTCGGAGGCACCGACCACTTTGAAAGAGCAGCTGGGGCAGGCAACCTCTGTGGGCCAAGCCAAGCAGCCGAACCTAGAAGTTATCCAGTCTTTGGAACCAGATCTGATTTTGGCTAGCCCTACCCGTCAAGCCGATATCATGCCGCAGCTGGAAGAGATTGCGCAGACCGAATCCTACCCAGATGAGACTTACTTGGACGTGCTGGACTCGATGGATGAGATCGCGGCCAAGCTAGGTAAAGAGGAAAAGGCCAAAGAAGTCCGTCAGCGCATCGAGGACAAGATTGCTCGTACCAAGGACGCGGTAAAGCCGGGCAGCCGTGCTGTTGTGGCTGGGTGGTCCAGTGAGATGCTCTATACCTGGGTCAACCCTTCCTTCCCCCAGTCGCTACTGAGCGAGGTGGGCTATGATTATGCTTTCGAAGGTGAGAAGTCATCCATCGAATCTAAGACTGATGTAGCGGAACTGACCGGCGATAAGCTCCCTGGTATGAAGGCTGACCGAGTCTTTATGTACAAGGACGTCGATGCGTTTAAAAAGACGCCCTATGCCAAGGGCAGCGGCGACATCGTAGAGGTGGACCAAGATATCTGGTCGCGCGCCCGCGGGCCGCTTTCCGCCGAGCATATGCTCGATGACATGATCGCCGCTGAAAAGTAGTGGCACCTCGAACTAAAGCCAGCGTCTGCTTGGTCCTTGCAACCGCTGCCGCTGCCTTTGTGTGGTGGTGGCGGCTCCGCCATGTTCAGGTGCCAGTTGATACCCCGTGGTTAGAAGAAGAGCTGCATAGCGTGGCTTTTGACCGTCTCCTTGCTACCACGGTGGTCGGTATTGCACTAGGTGTAGGTGGGTTATTGCTGCGCACGGCAACCGCGAATCCGCTTGCCGATCCGTCCATCACTGGTGTGAACTCCGGTGCGGCACTCGGTGCAGTCGCAACCGCAATGTTTTTAGGAAGCGAAACCTCGAGCGTTGACCAGCTGCCCGGTGCGCTGCTGGGTGCGGGGATTGCTGTGGGGGTGACGGTGGGCGTCGGCAAGAGCGGTGCGATCCAGCGCATGGTACTCGTTGGCGTTGCCGTTTCCGCACTGTGTAGCGCCTTGACCTCCATTTTCTTGGTGATAGATGAAGCTCAGCTGGCTACGGTGATGTCGTGGCTTTCTGGCCGGCTTGCCGGTGTGCGCTTGGACGATATTGTGCCGGCGCTGATTGCCGTGCTGGTCGTGGTTCCCTTGACCTTAGTCGGTGCAAAAACGCTGGACTTGCTCGTAGCAGGCGATGCCATGGCCGGTGCTGTCGGCGCGAAGCCGGAGCGCATTCGGTTGGCTGCCATTGTGGCGGCGGTAGTGCTTATTGCTCCGGCCGTAGCTGCAACTGGGCCGATTGGCTTCTTAGGGTTGATGGCCGCGGCCGTAGCGTGGCGGGTGTGCGGCCCGCACCACCGCATGGGGCTGTGCGTGGCTGGAATTGTTGGAGCAGCGGTGCTTTTGGTGGCTGATTCGGTTGGCCAGGGAATCTGGGCACCGGCCGAGACCCCAGTGGGCATCGTGACTTCTTTGGCTGGCATGCCATTAGTGTTGTGGTCCGTCCATGCGCTGGGGAGGAGGAAGCATGCGGCATAAGAGATTTGTTGGGGTGCTAGTAGGTCTCATCCTGGCGTTGGCGTTGAGCGCAATCATCGGCATGGGCGTCGGTGCGGTGATGAAACCGCCGGGCGAGGTGATCACCGCCTTCGTTACCGGAGAGCCGCTCATCTGGAAGTACCGCGCGCCGCGGATCTTGGTGGGAATCTGCGCCGGTATTGCCATGGCCGTTTCTGGCTGTCTATTGCAGTCCGCGCTACGCAATCCTTTGGCCGCACCAGATACGGTGGGTATTACCTCCGGCGGCGGACTCGCGGCCGTTGCGGTACTCATGGGATCAGGCGCCCTGCCGGCCCACCTGCTGACTTTCATAGCCTTTATTGGAGCGTTGGCTGGAACTGGGCTGGTTCTTCTCCTCGCCGGGCGCGGGGCAAGCGATCCGGTGCGCCTGCCCCTTACCGGGGTGGCGGTATCTTTTGGGCTGGGCGCCATCACCGAATTGCTCCTGGTGCGGTCTGCCCCAGAGGCAGGAGCGGCCATGACATGGTTGAAAGGTTCGCTTTACGCCCGCTCGCTTGGCGATGCCACCATTGTCGCCCCCTTTATCCTTCTCGCCCTAACCGCCGCGATGGTGGTGGCAAAACACCTGGATATGCTCGCGCTGGATGATTCCACCATGGCCGGCATCGGCGTGAGCACCAAGATATGGCGACTAATAGCAGTAGCCTTAGCCGTCATCCTCGGCGCAGCGGGAGTCGCCGCCGCCGGGGTCTTGGGCTTCGCCGGACTCATCGTCCCCCATGCTGCTCGCTTGGTTGTTGGCGCGAACCTGCGCTGGCAAATACCCGTGGCAGCCCTAGGCGGCGCGGTCCTTGTGACCGCATGCGATACGCTCGGTCGCTGGGCTTTCGCCCCCACGGAAATCCCCGTTGGCGCGCTCATCGCGCTGATCGGTGCACCGTATTTCATTTTCCTATTGACTCGACTGACCCGAGTGCGAAACGGAGGCTAGACATGACACTGACGTGCAGCGGATTAACCGTGGGCTACGGTGGACCCGATGTGGTCAAGGACGTAAATCTTCATTTATCCAGAGGTCAAGTAACCGCTCTGATCGGGCCGAATGGCTGTGGCAAATCGACGCTTCTCAAGACATTGGGCCGCCAACTTACGCCCAGCGCAGGCGCGGTGCACCTCGCGGACCAAAATATCAGCAAGTATTCCTCGCGTGCCTTTGCCCGTGAAGTTTCTTTTCTGCCACAACATCCCGTGGCTCCGGAAGGGGTATTAGTGCGTGACGTCATCGGTTACGGCCGATATCCCTATACAGGGGCGCTAGCGACGATGCGGGCCGGAGATCATGCAGCGGTTGAGCGTGCTGCCTCGCGTGCTGGGGTGAGCGAGCTTCTCGACGCCCCCGCGGCAGATCTTTCCGGTGGTCAGCGCCAGCGCGTCTTCCTCGCTATGACTTTGGCCCAAGAAACGCCAATTACCTTGCTTGATGAGCCGACTACTTACCTCGATCCCGCGCACCAATTGTCCATTTTGGATCTGATTCGAGATCTCAATGGCACCGGGGTCACAGTGGTCATGGTGGTCCACGATATGGTCCATGCCGCGCGTTACGCCGATAGAATCGTAGCCATGCGTGAGGGACGCATTGTGGCCGAAGGGGCCACCGAGGAGGTGATGACTGCTGAACTCGTACGCGAAACCTTCCATGTTGAGTGTTTAGAGATGACTGATCCCTCCACCGGTCGACGCTTTCCCATACCCATTTCCGTGCACGCTCCTGAATTTTCTGGAACCCTAGAAGGAAGAAGATAAATCTATTTAAAGGAGTACGTAGCAATGGCAAACGAACTAGGCCACGAGGTCGACTTGGACCGCAACGAATACAAGTACCTAGCATCTAAAGACACCGCGTCTTCGGCAGCTAAATCTGACAAGTCCTCGCAGTCCGCTGCAGCTGCAGCTGGTGCCGCAGGTGCAGCCGGCCTGTCCAAGCCGGTCGGAAAGCCGTCTGCGGACGGAGATGAGTCCACCGCAAGCAAGTATGAACCGCAGAACCACGTTGTCGCTGGAGCGGAGGAAGAACATGTGGCTAAAGCTGCCGAGCAGCCGGACCTGCAGGAGAAGCTGGATGAGAACAACGCTGACTACGCGCCGAGCCAGCACATCGTAGGTGAGGCGAAGGAAGAGCACATTGGTTCCGCCCCGCAGCAGCCAGATCTGCAGGAGAAGCTGGACGAGGATAACTCGGATTACGCGCCCAGCCAGCACATCGTAGGTGAGGCGAAGGAAGAGCACATTGGCTCGGCCCCGCAGCAGCCGAACATTGACCTAGAAGCCTCTGGCGAGACCCCAACCTCTGTCAATGATCTGGATGTAGATCCAGAGATGTCTGGTGAGGACCGTGACAAGGCGGATGACGTTACTGGCGAGGCAGGCAATGAACGTTTGGATAATCTAAAAGATAAGGCATCGGAGGCGGGTAGCGCCGTAGGTGGTGCCTTCCAGCGTGCGAAGGGATTCGTGGAAGACAAGGCTCACGAATACCAAGAGGAGACCACAAAGAAGGGCGGCTTCTTTGACCGCGTCAAGGGAGCCGTCCGTGATGCTCGTGAATCCATCGAGGACAAGCGCAAGAATTAGCTCCCTGCGTCCTTCGCAATAATTGGCCGTCTCCCTGCAGGGAGACGGCTTTTTTAATCGGATTATACTTAAGAACAATGTGTCGCTACGATGGAAACACGGCGTTGCTAAGAATGTGGAATGGCAGGTAACGTCGCAGTTCAATACTCGATCCAGAAAGCTTCACTATGTATCTAGCTTGGCGTGAAATGCTCTTCGCGCGTACTCGCTTTCTTTTAATGGGCGTCGTTTTGGCGCTCATGTCCATGTTGGTAGTGATCATCTCCGGTTTGACCGCGGGGTTGGTCAATGATGGCGTATCCGGGCTTAAAGCTATGGATAGTGATGTCATCGCCTTCGCAGACGGCACCCAAACTGACTCGGCATTCACTCGCTCAATCGTCGATAGTGCGGAGACAGAAAAGTTCTCCCAACTCGATGGAATAGAAGAAGCAGCACCTTTGGGTCTGACCATTGCCAATGCGCGTAATCAAGACGGAAAAGCAGTGGATTTGACCCTTCTCGGCGTGGAACCGGATTCCTTTGTGGCCCCAGAGGGCCTGCCCGAGATTAAAACTAACCGAAAAGCGGGAGAGCCGTCTGAGACGGAGCACGATGTCGTGGTTTCTTCCACCCTGGTGGACGAGGGGATTGCGGTTGGGGACACCATCACTATCGATCGTCTAGAGACCCCACTCCACGTGGTGGGTTCTACTGACGGCCAACGTACCTTTGGCCATGTAGATATGGCGTACCTTCCGCTTGATGTGTGGCAAGAAATCCATGCTGGTGGTCGACATGGCGAGGCGGTTAGTCCGGAATCCTATGAGGAAATTTCGGTGATTGCCGCGCGCACGCAGGAGAAGCCGGATACGGATACCCTTTCAAACGAATCGGGGCTCGATGTCCGCTCACTGGAAGAGAGCTTTGACTCTTCACCCGGCTATACCGCAGAAATGATGACGCTTTCCATGATCAAGTGGTTCCTGTATATTATTGCTGCCCTTGTAACCGGGGCATTCTTCCTGGTGTGGACTATCCAGCGCGCTGGAGATATAGCTACGCTGCGTGCAATAGGTGCCACCAAGGGGTTCTTGTTGCGAGACAGCTTGGGTCAAGTTGTAGTCATCCTCGCCGCATCGATCGTTGTTGGTGCACTCATTGCAGTCGGGCTTGGAAGCTTGCTTGAAAATACAGCTATGCCCTATGCCACCGAGCTGGGATCGGTAATCGGTGGTGGCATAATTCTCTTTATCGCGGGGCTTATCGGCGCACTTATTGCCGTGATACGCGTTACTCGAACCAACCCACTTGCAGCCCTAGGAGAGAATAGATGAGTTCAGCCTTAGAAATGAAAAACGTAACTGTGCAATACAGCGATGGCGATTCAAAAGTGACCGCGCTCGACAGCGTTAGCTTGAGCGTTGAGCCCGGCGAGTTTGTTGCAGTGGTAGGGCCGTCCGGTTCGGGTAAGTCCACGCTCTTGGCGGTTGCTGGGGCTCTGACTACTCCAGACTCCGGGCAGGTCCTAGTCAGCGGACGTGATATCGCGCAGTTAGGGGACACAGATCTGGCCCAGATCCGGCGCGAGCATATCGGGTTCGTGTTCCAGTCCTCCGGAAACCTGCCCTCCGCACTCACGGCGGAGCAACAGCTGGAGTTGGCAGCAAAGGTGGTAGGAAAATCGGGTCGGTACTCCAATAGTGAGTTGCTAGAAAAGGTGGGCATGGGGCACCGTGCCCAGCATCGGCCAGCTAGTTTGTCTGGCGGCGAGCGCCAGCGCGTAGGCATCGCCCGCGCCCTAGTTGGTGATCCACAGGTGCTGCTTGTCGACGAACCCACGGCCGCCCTCGACCGCAGTCGTTCCCAGGAAATCGTGGAATTGCTGGCGCATGAGTGCCACGAATTTAATGTGGCTGGTGTCATGGTCACTCACGACCACGAGGTCCTAGACCATTGTGACAAGGTCTATGAGATGGTTGACGGTCGCTTGCATGTGGCTGTCTAGCGCTCGCGCGTAAACTACAGTGCATGCCTAGGATTACGGAAATGACGGTGGCTGAGCACCGCGCGGTACAGCACCGGGCGGTGCTGGAGGCCGCGGAAAAACTGATCCTCGCCAATAATGGAGCGGTCCCCTCCCTGGCGGATATTGCTTCTGAAGTGGGGTTGGCCCGGCCTAGCATTTACCGCTATGTCTCCTCCCAGCACGATCTTATGGTTCAACTATTAGTGCAAGCCACCCAGAGCTGGAATGAACAGCTCAGGGGTGAGGTTGCTGCGGCCCCACCAGAACCACACCAGAGGATTTGTGCCTACGTGGATGCGATGCTGGACCTTTTTACCCGGGGGTCTCATGGGGCTTTGATGACAGCAGCGAAGCATTTTCCGCAGGCCTTTGCAGATGAAGAAGTCCAGACAGCCCACGCTGGCTTTCAAGAGATAGCCGATGAGTTCTGTCCGGGTGTCTCGGCGGGCGATATTTCTTTGCTCAATGCCGCCATTATGCGGGCCGCGGAGTGGCCGGCCGAGCTTGAGCATTCCACCGCTACACTGCACAAGATGGCTACGGCTATCGTTTCCGGTTAGTCCAGTGCGTGGAGGTAGAGCCGGCTAATCAGCAGGCGCCGCGGCACGTCCACAAGGGGGCGCAGGAAGGGGAGGAATGGCTCGGAGGCGGCGTCGATAAGCAGCAGTGTGCGGCCATCGCGCAGGCGCTCAAGGGTGAAGGTTTCTTCGCCGCGCTCGAGGTGCCCGGGGAGGGTGCCATAAGTGAACCCGCAGCGGCCGTCCTCATGGAAGACATTGACTACTCGGCAACGAAAATTCCATGGACCCAAGCCGAGGGTGACCTCCGCACCGAGCTCCACCACCTCATGGGTGGGGCGCACGCGGAAAAGGCCGCTGCGTTGTATTGACCAGCGGAAAAGCCGGTGTGCGGCGGTATCAAAATCAGCGTCGATGACTCGTGACATGTGCAGCTGCGGAAAGCCAGAAGTATCGGAATAAGACAGCGGTGTGACCATGCGCCCGATGATAGGGGAGGGGTGATCACCCCCGAATTCTGGAAGAAATATAACGGCTTGGACACAGTCACAGGAGTTTGCTGTTTCCACAATTTTTTCGTGCCAGTATCGAGCTTGCACGATGTTGACAACTGAAAGTAGGTACCTTGATGCTTCGCATTCCGCACCTTAAGAAAGTCCTGGTGGGCTCGGCTTTCGCTGGTGCGTTTTTCCTGGGATCCCCGGCCGCAGGCGCCCAGGAATTGCCCCAACCGGATTTCGATTCCGCAGGGATTATTGACCAGGTCCGAGATGGCCTGGCTGGGGTAGGCATCCAAACCCCGCAGGTGGATAAGAACGTCACCGACGCCGTAGATTCCTCTGTGCGCAACGCGCAGCAAGCCGTGCAGCACACGGCCCAGCAGGCGCAGTACGCGGAGCCGATGACCAACCCGAATCCCATCGGCCTAGCGGAGCAGGCCACCCAGCCGGAGTTTAAACCGAAGGGCACCAATCCGAACTACAAGTGGAAAAATGATGGATTTTCCAAGGTAGCTGCGGGCAAGCCACAGGCTGATTACGTGCTGCACCGCGTGCCAGGTTCCATGTTTGATGCCCCACGCATTCCAGAAGAGTCTGTTGCAGCCATGAATCAGGGTGAGTCCCTCTATGGTCCAGGCACCCCGCTCTACGTCAATGACAAGACGATGTGCACTCTGACCGTGGCAGGCAACGATAATGCCGGTCGCAAGGTGGGTCTGACCGCCGGACACTGCGGCAATGTAGGTGACCCAGTTACTTCTGCCGATTCGGAGCAGATCGGCCCGACGGGCACCGTGGTGTCCAAGAATGAGGACTTGGACTATGCCGTTATTGAGTTTGGTTCCAAGGCAAAGGTGTCCCGTTCCTATAATGGCGTGACCGTGAATCAGTTGGGCGGTGGCGTCAAGCCAGGGCAGCAGGCCTGCAAGCAGGGCGTTGCCACCGGCAAGACCTGTGGCATTACCTATCAGCAGGCAAAGAAGATTCAGGTAAATCAAGTCTGCGCCATGATGGGTGATTCTGGTGCGCCATTGCTCGTCAATGGCCGACTCATTGGCTCCATTTCCGGTGGATTCCTGCCGGTCAATTTCCCGTGCCGTACCCCGTTGCAGGGGCCGGTGCATAACCCGACTGCTGCCACCAATATGGATGCGGTCTTGGCGGATATGAACCGCCGCGGCGGTGTAGGCGCTGGTTTTACTCTGCCACAAGACTAGCCGCGCCTAACCCTTTGCCCGCTCCCGCTGCTGCAGGGAGCGGGCGTTTTTGCTTATGACTAGTGCCGATAATCACAGTCAATCGGCCCTTGTGTGAAAAGCTTAGGCGGACTAAGGTTAACCTTATCCAGTAGCTACTTAGGTGTGGCTAATATCACCGGCATGGTCCGGTCAGAGAGAACCGAGGTAACCGCGCGATGTTGCAGCTGTCCTTATTGTCCCGCACCCGGCGCAAACCGGGGTGTGAAAAATCCGAGTGTATGCGCGCCGATCAGGCACCGGTGGACGCTTTGGTGGAACTTCCTGAGTGCTGCTTGCAGCACGCCATCGACGAGCAGCCGGCGTTGGCGCTGCGCTTGCGGGAATTAGGTTTCCGCCCAGGTGTGCGCGTACAGATCGGCCGCAAGGTAGCCGGCGGTGCGCGCCTAGTTACCGTGGGCACCGCCCACTATGCGGTGGATGTGGTTACCCTTCGCCAGCTCGAAGTCATCCCGGTCGCAGCATAATGGCACGAAAAACCGCCGCGCCGAGCTGCCACTCTACCTCCGCCATGCGCATTGCGAAGGAGGGAACGCCGGTCCTCGCATTGGTCGGGGCTCCAAATTCCGGCAAATCTACCTTGTTTAATGCGCTCACCGGAGCGAAGGTGCAAACCGGAAACTGGCCGGGTACCTCCGTTGAGATAAGCCGTGGCTTGTGGAATGCGCAGCCAGAGGCCTTTGACATCATTGATCTTCCCGGTGCCTATTCATTGGACCCAATGAGCCCGGACGAGGAATTTACCCGCGATATGCTCGTGGAGGCTCCGCCGTGTGAGCGCCCCGATGTGGTTGTGGTGTTGGTGGATGCTACTGCGCCGGCGCGCGGGCTGAACCTTGCCTTCCAGATCGCGGAGTACCCGTATCGGGTAGTGATTGGGGTGACCAAGGAGGACGTCGCCAAGCAGCAGGGCATAAGCATCGATACCTCCGCGCTATCGCGCGCCGTGGGCATGCCGGTGGTCAGCGTCAATGGTCGCCGCCGAGAAAAACTAGATGCGCTGGAGGGTGCCGTTGCAAAAGCAATGCAGACGGAGCCACAGACTATCCGGCCCAACGCAGAATTGGATCAACGCTTTGCGGATCTGGACGCCGCGGAAAAGGTTGCCGTTTCCAGGACGGACGTCGGCGAACCGCTTAGCCAGCGCGTGGACCGCGTGGTGCTGCACCCCGTGCTCGGCCCGATTCTATTTCTGGCGGTGATGTGGGCTGTCTTCTTCATTACCACTACGGTTGCGGGACCGCTGCAGGACGGCCTGGAGGCACTGATCACCGGTCCCGTCTCTGATGCCGTGCGCAGCCTCCTCCCAGACCACTGGTTGGTCTCGGGATTGCTGGTAGATGGCCTTATTGGGGGTGTGGGCATGGTGCTGACCTTTGCCCCGCTGCTGGCCCTGATGTTCCTGTGTCTAGCCGTGCTGGAGGATTCCGGTTATATGGCGCGCGCGGCCGTGGTCACTGACCGAGTTATGCGCGCCATTGGCCTACCGGGCAAGGCCTTTATCCCCATCGTGGTGGGCTATGGCTGCAATGTTCCGGCGATTTCGGCGACGCGCGTGCTTGGCGACGTCCGCCATCGCATTCTCACCTGCCTCCTTATTCCTTTCACCTCATGTTCGGCCCGGCTCATCGTGTTCATGATGCTGGCGCAGGTCTTTTTCCCCGCTCATGCTGGTTCCGCGGTATTCGCTATGTACGTGCTGTCTATCGCGCTGGTGGTGTTGGTAGGCCTCGCCTTGCGCCGTACGGTGTGGCGCGCCATGCCGGCCGAAGCCCTAGTTATCGATCTTCCGGCCTATCAGCTGCCCACCTTTGGCCTCACCGTGTCAGTGATGTGGGTGCGTCTGAAAGGCTTCTTGCATACCGCCGGCGGCATCATCGTAGCCACCGTGGTGGTCATCTGGTTGCTCATGTCCATCCCGGTTACCGGTGGGCACTCTTTCAACGAGGGTGCGGTACCGCCGGAGGATTCCGCCTATGGTGCGGTCTCAAAGGTGATGTCCCCGGTCTTTGCCCCGGCTGGCTTTGATTCTTGGTCTCTGACAGGCCCGTTGGTCACCGGATTCGTGGCCAAGGAGACTCTCATTTCTACCTGGGCGCAAACCTATGCGGTAGAAGACGTCACGGATGATGCCCCAGAAGAGCAAGCAGAATCCCCACTAGCTAGCCATATCCGCGCTGATTTTGATGCAGCCTCTGGCGGGCATGGGCTCGCGGCGGTATGGGCGTATATGGTCTTCCTCTTGGCCTATACCCCGTGCGTGGCCACGGTAGCCGCGCAGCGGCGGGAAATAGGCTGGAAATGGACGCTTATCGGTTTCGCCCTTCAGCTCGCCACCGCCTGGATCCTCGCGGTGGGAGTATTCCAGGTCCTCAAGGTCTTCCTATGAGCCCCACGGAGAAGGTTAAGGAGGCCATTAAACAGGGAAAATCCAACCCGGTCGAGATTGCAAAAGCTACTGGGTTAGGGCAGGGTACCGTGGAAATTATCCTCGCCCATCTCGAGCGCAGTGCGGAGCTGGTGCGCGAATCGCTCACCTCGTGCCCCACGGGCGGCTGCAGCAGTTGCGCGCAGGCGGGTGGGTGTTCCGGAGCGGCGGCGAAGCGCCGCGGTCCGGTGTTACTTCAGCTGCGGAGAAGACCCTAGCCTTGCAGCGCGGCTAGGGCGTGCTTGTGGAGCAGGCCGTTGGAGGCGACGCCGGACCCACCGTGCGGGCCGGGGTTTCCGTCCAGATCCGTGAAAGTGCCGCCGGCCTCGGTCACGATGAGGGAGGGCGCGGCGAGGTCCCACAAGGACACCTCGGGTTCGGCGGCGATGTCTACCGCGCCTTCGGCCACGAGGCAGTAGGACCAGAAATCACCATAGCCGCGCAGGCGCCAGGTCTTGTCCGTGAGTGCGAGGAACTTATCGCGCAGGCCGCGCTCGGCCCATCCGGTTAGCGAGCTCATGGCCAGCGAAGAATCGGCGAGCTTTTCCACGTGGGATACGCCCAAGCGCTTCGGCTCGCCGCCGAAAACGCGGAAGGCACCAGCGCCCTTGGCGGCGTACCAACGGCGGCGCAGGGCGGGTGCGGAAACCACCGAGACTACTGGTTCGCCATCTTCCAAAAGGGAGATGAGCGTGGCCCATACGGGGACGCCACGCACGAAGTTCTTGGTGCCGTCGATGGGATCGATGACCCACTGGCGGCCCTTATAGCAGGCCTCGCCGCCGTATTCCTCACCCAGCACTTCATCGCGCGGGCGGGAGCGCTTGAGGGATTCGCGGATTTGCTTCTCACAGGTGAGGTCCGCATCCGATACGGGGGACATATCTGGCTTTTCCTTGACGGAAAGGTCCGAGGCCTCGAAACGATGCATGGTCACTACATCGGCATGGCCCGCCAGCTCGAGCGCGAGGCCCAAGTCTTCTTTGAACTTACCCACGGAGCCAATCCTCCATCTGATCCACTACCTGTTTATTGCCAGCGAGACACCATTCGCCGCCGCCGGCTTCTACCTTGCGGGCAGCACCACCGGCCGCTTCCACGAGGGCTTTGCCGGGGAACCAATCCCAATCCGCTACCGAATGCTGCATCCATGCCCCCCATGTGCCATCGGCCACGGAGGACAGGTCAACAGAACCGGCACCGAGCATACGGACTGTAGCAAAGTTTTCCGCCACGCGCTGCCATGCCCCGCGGATATCCTCATCCGCCAGCGAGGTTGGGTGCAGATACGTGGATAGTGAAATCTGCTCGGCCGGCTTCTCCTGCAGGCGAGCTACTTCCTTGCCGTCGAGGGAAGTGGGGTAGTCCCGGCCACCGAACCAGGTGTACCCCATGGCAGGGCGGTGGACGGCGCCGAGGGTGATCCCCGTGGCGTCGGTAAGCGCCAAGGCAGAGCACCAATAATCGGAACCGGAGGAGAAATTGTAGGTGCCATCAACTGGGTCGATGACCCAGGCGCGCCCGGACTGGGACTCGCGGGCCGCACCCTCTTCGCCGAGGATGCCGTCTTCCGGGCGCACGGCTTCGAGCACGCCCGCGACGAAGCGCTCGGCCGCCCTGTCTGCATCCGTAACAACGTCCGAGATAGAAGTCTTGTGCTCTACGTCGACGCCCATCTCGCGCAAGCGCCAGGCCAGGCGGCCGGCGTTATAGACAAGGGCCTGCGCTAGGTGCGCATCCCCGTCATCCGCGTGCGCGACAATGAAGGTCTTGATGACCGCATCGATCATCTCCTGCAAGCTCGGCTTTTGATCCATGCCCACCATTGTCACCCTAAACGCGGCCGATGGCTAATTATGCCGGCCGGGTGGGTAGGATTAGGGCCTATGCGTCCCGAAGTAACAGCACGGCTCAAGCAATTGGAAACCACCCTGACCACCATTGAGAAGGTCATGGACCCGGAGGCTTTGGCTGCCCGCATTCGGGAACTAGAGGCCCAGGCCGGCGACCCGTCCTTGTGGGACGACCCCGCCCACGCGCAACAGGTCACCTCCGAGCTTTCTGCAGCGCAGGCTAAGGTCCGCAAGCTGGAATCGCTGCGCGGGCGCCTGGAGGACATGCCCGTGATGTACGAACTCGCGGAAGAAGAGGGGGATACCTCCCTGGCGGATGATGAGCTCGATTCCCTGGAATCTGCTATCGAATCGCTGGAGGTCACCACCATGCTTTCTGGTGAGTATGACCCGCGCGAGGCGGTTATTAATATCCGCTCTGGCGCCGGCGGTGTGGACGCGGCCGACTGGGCCGAAATGCTCATGCGCATGTATACGCGCTGGGCGGAAAAACACGGTCACAAGGTGGATGTCTATGACATCTCCTATGCGGAAGAAGCAGGCATCAAGTCTGCGACCTTTGTGGTCCACGGTGAATACATGTATGGCCAGCTCTCTGTGGAGCAGGGAGCACACCGCCTAGTGCGCATCTCCCCCTTTGATAATCAGGGCCGGCGCCAAACCTCCTTTGCCGAGGTGGAAGTCCTGCCGGTGGTGGAGCAGACCGACCACATCGATATCCCGGATAATGATGTGCGCGTTGATGTCTATCGCTCTTCTGGTCCGGGCGGCCAATCCGTCAATACCACCGACTCTGCGGTGCGCCTGACCCACATTCCCACCGGAATCGTGGTGACCTGCCAGAACGAAAAATCGCAGATTCAAAATAAGGCCTCGGCTATGCGCGTGTTGCAGGCGAAGCTGCTGGAGCGCAAGCGTCAGGAGGAACAGGCCGAGCTTGACGCGCTGGGCGCCGGTGGCAACGCCTCCTGGGGCAATCAGATGCGCTCCTACGTGCTGCACCCGTATCAGATGGTCAAAGACCTGCGCACCAATTTCGAGGTGGGCGATCCCTCCAAGGTGCTCGATGGCGATATCGATGGCTTCCTGGAATCTGGTATCCGCTGGCGCATGCAGCAACAAGAAGACCAAGCTTAGGTCCATACTGATCGGGCGGAATTGAACGCAAAAAGGCCGAACTGAGGAGCGAAAATCCTCAGTTCGGCCTGATCTCTATGGACCTAACCCACGTAGTCCATCGGTGCGCCCGGTCCCAGCGGGATGCCGATGAGATACCAAATGACAAAGAAGACGAACCAACCCACGATCATGCACAGAGAGTAAGGCAGGGCGAGCGACATCAAGGTACCCACACCCGCGTGCTTGTAGTAGCGCTGCAGGAAGGTCAGCGCCAAGGCGAAGTAGGGCGACATTGGGGTGATGATGTTCGTTGGGGAGTCACCGATACGGAAGAGCATCTGGGAAACCTCAGGTGACACGCCCACATACATCATCATCGGCACGATGACCGGGGCCATCAGCGCCCACTGGGCGGAACCGGAGGTGATGAAGAGGTTAAGCAGTGCGACCATGGCCACCAGTGCCGCAAACATGACTAGCGGCGGCAATGACCAGTGTTGGAGCAGTTCGGAACCCTTGATGGCGGTCCATACGCCCAAGTTCGACCATTCGAACCAGGCGAGGAACTGTGCCACCGCGAAGAAGAGGACCAGCATGGGGACAAGGGTCTCGATGCCCTTGGCCATAAACTCCGGTACATCAGCAAAAGACTTCACGGTGCCTGCCGCCAAGCCGTAGACGATGCCGCATACCAAGAAAGCCAGGGCAATCGGCACCGCGATGGCACTAATGAGTGGCGACTCCATGAAGCTATCCCCTTGGCTTGCCAGCGGGGAGCCAGGGATAAATAGCAGCGCAAAGAAGGCGGCAAGGAAGAGCGCGAGCGCGATGCCGGAAGCAACCAAACCGCGCTGTTCGTTGGGCTTGATGCGCATGGCCTCTTCATCATCGGTGAAGTCGTACTCCTCATTCTCCTCTGCATTCGCGCCGGCCCCACCGGCGGCCTTGGAAAAAGACACCTCTTCATAATTAATGTGGTCGTGGTCCACCAGCTCGCGGGCCTTTTTCACCATGAGGAATTCCGTGACCGCGGTAATGATGAGGGAGAGTACCACTGCGGATGGGATGACAAAGAAGATATTGGCCAGCGGGCTGACTTCATATTCTGGGTCCACAAACTGTGCGGCCGGGGTAGAAATGCCCGCCAGCAGGAGGTCGGTGATATTGAGAATCAGCGAGGCATTAAAGCCGGCTGACGATGCCGCAAAGGCCACCATCGCGCCCACGATGGGGGAGCGGCCCACGGCGTGGAAGGCCATTGCACCCAGCGGAATCAGAATGACGTAGATGGCGTCGGAGGCTACGGAGCCGGTCACGCCGGCCAGCGCCACAACGAAGGTCAGCATTTTCGCGCTGACCTTGGTCACCATCGCGCGCACCAACGCGGAAAGCAGGCCAGACTGCTCCGCCACGGCCACGCCGAGCATCACGGCAAGGATGACGCCGAGCGGCGGGAAGCTGGTGAAGTTCTCCACTGCATCAGTAACCATGCGCGAAATATTCTCGGTGGTCAGCAGGGATTCTACTTCGATGGTTTCGCCGGTCTTGGGGTCCTCTGCGGTCATGCCAATGAGGTGTCCTAGCCAAGAAGTCACAGCGACGATGGCTGCGAGGATAACGAAGAGCCAGAACGGATCCGGCAGTTTATTGCCAATCTTTTCTACAGTGCCCAGGAAGCCGCTTGCAGAACGTGGTTTTTCTTTGGTTTCGGTTTCGGCCATAGTATCGGCACTTTCTGTCGATTGGGTCGGAACAAATTAGTGTCTTAGACCACATTACTTAAATATAGTTCACAGCGCGGTGTCAACTTTGGTTGCTACAGTGATTCGCGTGATTAGATTCGATAACGTGACTAAGGCCTACTCCGCCGAGTCTCGCCCAGCGCTCGATGGGGTGTCTTTCGAGATTGCGGATGGTGAATTCGCTTTCCTCATCGGACCCTCCGGCTCCGGTAAGTCCACCTTCTTGGAGCTGATGGTGCGCTATAACAATGTCAGCAAGGGCGATATTTACTTCGACGATTTCCACGTCAATGAGCTTTCCGGCAAGCAAATCAACGCGCTACGCCAGTCCATTGGTTACGTCTTCCAGGATTTCCGCCTGCTCCCAAAGCTGACGGTGTATCAAAACGTGGCCTTTGCGCTGGAGGTGATTGGCAAGAGCAAGTACCGGATCTCTACCTCGGTCCCGCAGGTTTTGGACCTGGTCGGCCTAGAGGATCGCCGCGATGCGTATCCCCACGAGCTTTCCGGTGGCGAGCAGCAGCGCGTGGCTATTGCGCGCGCCGTGGTCAATCGGCCGAAGCTGCTGCTTGCCGACGAACCCACGGGCAACCTCGATCCCTCCACCGCCGACGAGATCATGGACCTGCTCCTAGGCATCAACCGCCGTGGCACCACCGTGGTCATGTCCACCCACAATGCCCGCGCCGTCAATAGGGCGCGCAAGCGTGTGCTGGAGCTGCGCAATGGAGTCCTCGTGCGCGACGAGCACGAGGCGATGTACGAGGGGGAAGCATGAAGCTAGGGTTTATTTTCCGCGAGGCTACCAAGGGTCTTGGCCGCAACCTGACCATGACCATCGCCATGATCATCACCACCGCCATTGCGGTGGGGCTCGTTGTCGCAGGCATTATGGTGACCAACCTGACCAAGGACACCAAGGATATCTATCTCGACCGCGTCGAGGTCATGGTCCAGCTCAATGAGGACATTTCCGCCGGCGACCCAGACTGTACGAGTCCGGCTTGCGCGGATATCAAGGATCAGTTGGAGGCGGATGATTCCGTCGAGTCCGTGGAATACCGCAACCGTGCAGAATCCTATGAGCGGTTCAAAGAACTTTTCCAAGACACCGATCCTGTGATGGTGGAGCAAACCTCACCTGATGCGCTGCCGGCTGCATTCCATGTGCGGCTTGCGGACCCAGAAGACGCCTCCGCCATCGATGCGATTCGGGATAACCCGGCGGTAGAGGACGTCGTCGATCAGCAGCAAGAGGTGCGCGATGCCGCAAGCAACCTGGATTCCATCCGCAATGCCACCTTCATCCTGGCCATCGTGATGTCCGTGGCGGCCATTTTCCTGGTGGCTAATATGGTGCAGATCGCCGCGTTCCACCGCACCCGCGAAACGGAAATCATGCGCATGGTGGGTGCAAGCCGGTGGATGACGCAGGCGCCGTTCGTGGTGGAAGCAGTGCTGGCCTCGCTTATCGGCGTGGTGTTAGGTGGTGCAGGTATCTTCCTAGGAAAATCCCAAGTGGTGGACCCATCCCTGCAGGGTCTTTATGAATCCCAGCTGCTTGCACCTATGAAGTCCGGCGACCTTTGGATTGCCCTGCCTCTCGTGGCCTTGCTGGCGCTGGTGGTCACGGCCGTCACGGCGCATATCACCCTGCGGTCCTATGTGCGCAAATAGCCCGTTTGCCGGGCCGGCTAAAAGGGCACTACACTGGCATTATTATGGCTAAGAAGGGCAAGAAGAATAAGAAGGCGGCGTCCGGCGAGGCAACACTCGCTACTAACCGCCGGGCCCGGCATGACTACAAGATCCTCGAGGAATACGAGTGTGGCATCGTCCTGCTCGGTACCGAGATCAAGTCCTTGCGGGAGGGAAAAATCTCGCTCAATGATGCCTTCGCCACCATCGACGATGGCGAGGTGTACCTGCGCAACCTCCATATTCCGGAGTATTCGATGGGTTCGTGGACGAACCATAGCCCGCGGCGCACCCGCAAGCTTTTGCTGCACCGCCGAGAGATCGACAAGCTTTATGGGCAGGTGCGCAATGGTAATAAGACCTTGGTTCCGCTCAAGGTCTACCTTAAAAACGGCTACGCCAAGCTCTCGCTGGCGTTGGCGCAAGGTAAACAAGACTACGATAAACGTGAGGATATTAAGCGCCGCGACCAAGACCGTGAAATCTCCCGCGAACTCGGCCGCCGCGTGAAGGGAATTAATGTTTAAAACTGCGAAAGTACATGACGTTGCCAAGGGCGAGGACACTATCCAGGGCACCGGAGTACTGGTAGACCGGATGTGGCCTCGGGGCGTTGCCAAGAGCGACCTTGCTTACGACGAATGGTTTAAAGACGTCGCACCCAGTCCCGAACTGCGCAAATGGTGGAACCACGACGAGGATAGCTTCGACGAGTTTGCCCGCCGCTACAAGGCTGAGCTCGATGACAACGATTCCGACGAGCTCACCCAACTGCTTGCGCTTTCCGACGCCACCCTGCTCTTCGCCGCATCCAGCCGCGAGATCAACCACGCAGTCGTTCTCAAAGAGTGGCTAGAAGAGCACTTGAGGAAATAAAAGCGAGTGGGGTAGTGTTGAACGAACTGTAGGGAAGATGCACTATCCCGTCCCTACAGCATGGGGTTGATTTGGTTTCGACTTCGTGCACTGCGCCAGGGGAAGCGTGCCGGTGCAGGCTAACGACCACCGTATAAGCGTCGTAGCAACCAATAAACGCAGAGAAGAACTCTCAGCGTGACTACGCCCTCGCTGCCTAATTACAGCGACGCGTGTCTGTCAGCCTAGGTTTCGTTCCTGACCTAGATCCTGGCATCGACTAAGGAACTAGCCGGCTGGTTGGGTCATCAGGACCAGTCGGGACTCTTACTGGTGACTGGGCCCATCATCCGGACGTGTTCGCCCGATCCGGAGGGCCGAGCAGAGATTCTGTGCGAACTGCGCACGGAGAAGCCCTGGCAAGGTGACGAAGGACCCGGGTTCAATTCCCGGCAGCTCCACCGGTAGGCCCCCGAGAAATCGGGGGTCTTTTTCTCGTTTTAATCCTGTTGGCGGATTCTAAGGGTCATCTTGCTTGTCCCCGTTCGCTCTTCCCATTCCCTTTTCGGGATCGCCCGCTCAGCCCGTTGTTGTTCGCAACAAAAGAGGACTGGCCCATCTGAGAAGCCGTTCAAACATGAGAGAAAGACATCTCGATTGCAGGATTCCCTGAGTTTTGGGAGTTGTGGCTCGCGCAAAGCAACTCAAAACCCTTCCACAATGCCCGTTATCCTGCGGGTTTGTGTTGTTTGGTTGTGGTGGGCTAGATTAATCCAAGTCGCCGCGAGGTAGCCGGTTGGTTACTTTGAAGCGAATTTTGTGCGGACTTGGTTCGATGATTTGACTTGGTTCATTTGG
>NZ_JAVBIG010000019.1:0-22070 GCF_032821655.1 Corynebacterium sp. CTNIH16
GCAGACGGCACTCCTGGTGCAACCTTCTAGCCCCCGATGACTTCGAAGCGCTTAATTCAGCTACACTGACCCAAGCAGCATAGCTAACCCCCGACGTGTCTACTTTCCGGGGGCCAGGCCCTACCAACTAGACCACCCCACCGGACCACTAGCCACACACCACACACACTGGAACCACACCTGGTCCCAATACCTCGCACTACAACAACAAAGAACAAAAAGAAGGGAAGGCTAGGGAGTAGACCGGAGCGTGCGGTGTTGTGACCAGGAGAACGGTCGTGCCGGCTTCTCGCATGCCGTTTTCCTCCTCAGGGATGATGTTGGCCGGAGACTACGGTCGCTAGACTTAAATAGGTAATTTCCCATTTACAAGGAGAATTTGTCTCATGACTGATGCTGCGGCTCGCGCCGTTGACTTGTTTAAGCAATACGGAAGCGATGACACAGCCGTCGTCGCTCTTGATCATGTATCCATTGAATTCGGTAAAAACGAATTCACTGCGATCATGGGCCCATCGGGTTCCGGTAAGTCGACGCTGATGCACACCATGGCTGGTCTCGATTCAGCGACCTCCGGATCAGCATTTATCGGTGATACCGATATTTCTGCACTCAATGACAAAGACATTACGGCGCTGCGTCGTGACCGGCTTGGCTTTATTTTCCAGTCCTTTAACCTTGTGCCCACGCTGACTGCGGCGGAAAACATTACGCTGCCTACGGATATTGCGGGTAAGGACGTCGATAAGCAGTGGTTTGAGGAGGTCACTAGCCGCCTTGGCCTAGCGGAGCGCCTGGAACATCGCCCAGCTGAATTGTCTGGCGGACAGCAGCAGCGCGTGGCCTGTGCTCGTGCATTGGTTTCTCGGCCGGAAATCATCTTCGGCGATGAGCCAACGGGCAACCTGGATTCGAATTCTTCGGCCGAGGTGCTCGACATTTTGCGAACCGCGGTGGTTAAGGACAACCAAACAGTGGTCATCGTGACGCACGATGCCAAGGCCGCCTCGTATGCGGACCGGGTGGTTTTCCTGGCTGACGGCGAGCTTGTGAATGAGTTGCACAATCCGACGATGGAGGCCATTCACCAGGTAATGGCGGAGATTGAGGGCTAAATGGCACGCGGAAACGCAATGCGCAGAGTATCTCTGCGTAATATTGTGGCGCATAAGTTGCGCCTTGGGCTGACGATTCTTGCGGTGGTTTTGGGCACTGCGTTTATTGCCGGCTCGTTTATGTTTACCAATTCGCTGAAGTCTACGTTTGACTCCGCCGTGGATAATCAGTTCCGCGGCGTGGATGCAGTGGTGAGCCAAAAGGACGACAATGGGGCGAAACTGGATGACAAGTTGCGCCAAAAGTTGGCCGACGATAAGGATGTCAAGAACATCAATATCGCGGATTCGGAGACCGTTGTCGCGGCCGATGAGAACTCGGAGGCCTATCAAACCCAGGGCGGCACGGCCAGCGTTGTCCCGTTCTACCCAGAAGACCAGGTCGTCGGTGGCGCCGATGAGCTGAAGGAGGGCGAGGAGCCTAGCGGTAAGAACGAAGTCCTCGTCAACTCTTCCGCGGCCGACAAATACGATATTTCCGTGGGCCAGAAGCTGACTGTGGTTCACCCTGATGAGCAGGATACGGTGACGGTTTCTGGCATTTCGGAGCCCGCGGTCGATCAGGGCGAGAGCATCGTACTGAGCATGGCTGAAAAGGATTACCTGGAGCGCTACGGTGAGCCGAGCCAGCTCAAGGTTTCTGCAGCCGATGGAGTGGATGCGAATGCCTTGGTGGATCACCTGAATGAGAAGTATGAAGTCGAAGCGGAGTCGGGTGAGCGCTTGGCTGAAGAGACCTCGGAGATGATGTCTTCTGCTTTGAAGTTCATCAATTACTTCCTCATCGCGTTCGGCCTAATTGCGCTGCTGGTGGGTACCTTCATCATTGCGAATACGTTCTCGATGATTGTTGCACAGCGCACCAAGGAGTTTGCTCTCTTACGTGCGCTGGGTGCTTCCCGTCGCCAGATCACAAACTCGGTGGTGGTGGAGTCCGCCATTGTTGGTGTTCTGGGGTCCATAGTTGGCGTGGTTGCTGGTATGGGGTTGGTCGCAATCATTAAGGCAGTCATGAGCGCGCAGGGAATGCCTCTCGATGGCGGCTTGGGCCTGAGTGTTTCGGCAATCGTAGTTCCAATCATTTTGGGCACTATCGTGACGGTTGTATCTGCGTGGGCGCCGGCACGGCGCGCGGGTCGCGTGCAGCCGGTTGAGGCAATGCGCACTACCGAATCTGCTTCCGGAACTTCCCTGAAGGTACGCACGATTTTCGGTGCCATTATCTTGCTGGTAGGTATTGTTGCGGCGTTGGCAGGCGTGCTTTCCGACGGCGAGACGAACGTCCGCGCCATCCTCGTCGGCGTCGGCGCATTCGGTGTCATCGTGGGATTCTTCCTAGCCGGCCCCGCCTTGTCGCTGCCTTTGGTGCCGACGGTGGGCAAGGCAATCGGTAAGCCGTTCGGCGCCATCGGTTCGTTGGCGGCTACCAACTCTCGTCGCAATCCGCGCCGCACCGCCGCCACTGCCTTCGCGCTGACTTTGGGTGTGGCCCTAGTGACTGCTATTGGCATGCTGGGCGCAACTATGAAGTCCTCCGTGGCCGATACCGTGGAGAAAAACATCACCTCTGATTACCTGCTTTCCGGTCCTAGCTCTGGTGAGTTCCCGACGCCGAAGGACACGGGTAAACGCGCGGCGGAGGCCGAGGGCGTCGATAAGGTGATTACCGTCGGTATGGCTCCGGTGGCCGTCGATGGTCAGGCATCCATGGATTATGGTCCACAATTCCAGCAAACGATGACTGCGGATGGAGATCCGTCGTCGATGATTGCGCTCGATATGGTCGAGGGTGATGCCAACTTGGAGAAGGGCTTCATTGCTACCGAGGACTTTGCCAAGGAACACGGCTGGAAGGTAGGAGAGACCTACAAGGTTACTTCTGCGGAAAAGGACAAGAAGGCAGAAGCGGAGCTGGTCGGTACCTTTAAGCCCACCGATGTAGTGCAGAATATGGTGCTTTCGCAGGATGTGGCGGAAAAGGTCGCACCGAAGAAGTCCTTCACCGTCCAAATGGTGGGCGTCTTGGGTCAAGAAGGCTATGACAAGGAAGAGCTGCGCCATAACCTAGAGGACTCGGTCAAGGATTTGGTTGTGGTCCAGGTTAATTCTGGTGAGGAGTATGCCGGCCAGGCGGCTGGCTTTATCGACCAGATGCTTTCCATCCTGTACGGCCTGCTTGCCCTTGCTGTAATTATTGCCGTGCTGGGAATTGTCAATACCTTGACCCTGGGTGTTATTGAGCGCCGCCAGGAGATCGGCATGTTGCGTGCCGTGGGTACGCAGCGCCGCCAGATCCGCACGATGATCACTCTTGAATCGGTGCAGATTGCGCTCTTCGGCGCGGTGATGGGCATCCTTATTGGCTTGGGCCTCGGTTGGTCTTTCATCGAGATACTTGGCGATGAAGGACTGGACTCTGCGCAGATTCCGTGGGCGATGGTGCTCATCATGCTGGTGGGCTCGGCCATCGTGGGTATTATCGCGGCCGTGTGGCCGTCGAACCGTGCGGCAAAGACACCGCCATTGGAGGCAATCGCAGACTAGGTATACAGCTAATGGTCTCATTCTTCGCGCGGAGAATGAGACCATTTTGCTTATATGCCGTGATAAATGCGTGCCGCCCAGATGGTGCCGCGCCAGGCTAAAACGATGCCGAGGCCGATGGTCCAGAAGAGATATTTGCTAAGCCGCCACCACTGCTTGCGTTTGATCATCTCTCCCAGTTCTTTCGCCAATGTGGACCAGGTGGACAGGCCGCCGGCTAGGCCGAGGGCGAGGAAGGGGTGGATAAGGGGGGCGTCGGCAAGCTGGGCGAAACCATAGGCCAGGCCAAGGGCTAGGGAGCCCAAAATATTCGCCACGAAAGTGCAGTAGGGGGCGGGCACAAGCCGGGTAAAGCCATAGCGCAGGCTGCCACCAACGAAGCCGCCGAGAAGGACCCAGATAAGATTCATCGCAGCTTGTCACCTGCCAGGTAGCCGCCCACGCAGCCGATAATGGTGGTTAGGGCATAAGCTAAAGCGATGGTCCAATGGGCCTCGGAAGTCAGGAAAGCGAAGGTGGCAAAGCTAGTGAAACCGCCGAGCACGCCGGTGCCCCAAAAAGGGCCGGGGCGGAAGTAACCCATGAGCGCGCTGCCGAGAATATTAATGATGAGCAGCGGGATCATGCCGCCGCCGAGCGCTACGGAAAGCAAGTATCTGGCAGCCGCACCGAGCGCAGCGCCAGTACCCACGACGAGGAATTGAGGCATGCGGCCTATGTTACTTCCAGTTCATCCCTTGGGACTCTACGAACGCGCGCACCTCATCCACTGGCTTATTGAGCTTGGGGTCGAAGGCTAGGTAGGCCTTGGTCTCGCGGGCCACAAGGCCGGAGAGGAGGAGCAAGCCAATGAGGTTCGGGATGGCGATGAGACCGTTAGCCAGATCGGAGAAGGTCCAAGCGAGCTCGAGTTCCGAGACGGAGCCGATAAAAAGGAGACAGGCAAAGAACATGCGGTAGGGGATGGAAGCTTTGCGCCCGGACAGGGATTCCAGGGAACGCTCGCCGTAGTACGCCCAGGCCATGATGGTGGAAAAGGCAAAGAAAATAATGGAGAGCGAAACGATGGTGCCGCCCCAATCTCCCGGCAGTACGCGGGAGAAGGCCTCGGCCGTCATGATTCCGGCCTCGTCGCGGCCCATATCCCAGGTGCCGCCTACAACAATGACCAAGCCGGTGATGGTGACCACGATGATGGTATCGATGAAGGTCTGGGTCATCGATACCAACCCCTGGCGCGCTGGGTGCGGGGTCTTGGCGGCTGCGGCGGCGATGGCGGCGGAGCCCATGCCGGACTCATTGGAGAAAATGCCGCGGGCAACACCGTATTGAATGGCCATCATGATGGTGGAGCCCACGAACCCGCCACCTGCGGCGGTGCCGGTGAAGGCATCGCTGAAGATCATGGCGAAGGCTGCGGGGATCTCCGTGGCATGCGAGAAGATCACATAGAGCCCGCCCAGGACGTAGACGATGATCATCAACGGGACGAAGGCGGCGGTAATGCGCCCAATGGCCTGGATTCCGCCGAGGAGCACGGAGCCCACCAAGACGAAGAGGATCGCGCCGGTGGCCGCCGGGGCGATGCCGAACGTCGATTCCATATTGGTGGCCACAGCATTGGCTTGGGCGAGGTTGCCGATGCCAAAGGACGCGCAAATTGCAAAGATGGCAAAGAATACGGCTAGTACCGATCCGAGTGGTCCGGGGATGCCACGCTTCAGGTACTGCTGCGGCCCACCGGACATCTCGCCCTTGGAATCCGTGGTGCGAAAACGAACGCCCAGGTAGGCTTCGGTGTACTTGGAAGCCATGCCTACGAGGCCAGTAATCCAGATCCATACCAGTGCGCCAGGGCCGCCGATGGACAGTGCAGTGGCCACACCTACGATATTTCCCACGCCTACGGTAGCGGCAAGGGCGGTGGTCAGCGCCTGATAATTGGAGATATCGCCTTCGGTGGAATCGTTGCCGGAGTCGCTGGCGAAGACGTGGCGCAGTGCGCGGCCGAGTGCGCGAAACTGCAGTCCGCCCAAACGAATGGTCAGCCACAGGCCGGTCCCCAGCAGGAGGGGAATGAGGATGAACGGTCCCCACACCACAGTGCTGATGGCGGAGAGGATGGAATTAAGCGAGTCCATTCTGTAAATCTAGCGAACTATAGAAATAGAGTAAATTTGCCTATACCCCCAGCCGGGGGAATATTCGTCCTGCGCAAACGCGGAAGAGCAGGCAAGCTGGAATGGTATCCCATCCCAACCCCTCAAGGAGCACGCCATGGCCCACGAGCGCGCCGGCACACTGGCACAACCCACGGATCTTATTGATATTGCAGAATTGGTCACCGCCTATTACACCCGTACCCCGGATGTGGATAACCCGGATCAGCAGGTGTCCTTCGGAACCTCTGGCCACCGCGGCTCCGCGCTCGATTGCGCTTTTAATGAGGCTCATATCCTAGCGATTACCCAGGCCATTGTGGATTACCGTGCGGAACAAGGCGTTGCTGGGGCGATTTTCATCGGCCGCGATACCCACGCGCTGTCCGAGTCGGCCATGGTTTCCGCCCTTGAGGTGCTGCTGGCCAATGGTCTGGAGGTTCGGGTCGACGAGCGCGGTCGCTACACGCCGACGCCGGCGGTCTCCCATGCAATCCTGACTAACCCTGGCACCGATGGCATCGTGATTACCCCGTCCCATAATCCTCCCCGCGACGGCGGTTTCAAATACAACCCGCCTACCGGTGGCCCGGCCGACGCTCAGGCCACCGATTGGATTGCTGGCCGAGCGAACGAGTACTTGCGCGCCGAGCTGGAGGGCGTCAAGCGGACGTCTGTCGCGGGCGTGCTGGACGAGCGCTGCATCAAGCATGACTACGTACACGACTACGTGGCTGACCTTAAGAATGTGGTGGATATGCAGGCTATTAAAGATTCCGGCCTGCGCATCGGCGCTGATCCCATGGGTGGTGCCTCCGTGGATTATTGGCAGGCCATCGCGGATCATTATGATCTCAACATGACCGTGGTGAATCCGGAGGTGGATTCCACGTTCCGCTTTATGACCTTGGATACGGACGGCAAGATCCGCATGGATTGTTCTTCGCCGGATGCTATGGCCTCGCTTATCGACGCCCGCTCTAACTTCGACCTTGCCACCGGCAACGACGCCGATGCGGACCGCCATGGCATTGTCACTCCCGATGCCGGCCTGATGAACCCCAATCACTACCTTGCCGTGGCTATCGAGTACCTCTTTAGTCACCGCCCGCAGTGGGGGAGCGCCGGGGTGGGAAAGACCCTAGTGTCCTCCTCCATGATTGACCGCGTGGTGAAAAGCCTGGACCGCGAATTGGTGGAGGTGCCCGTCGGTTTTAAGTGGTTTGTACCGGGGTTGGTCGAAGGCACCATTGGTTTCGGTGGTGAGGAATCCGCCGGGGCGTCTTTCCTGCGCTTCGATGGCTCCGTGTGGTCCACCGATAAGGATGGCATCATTATGGACCTGCTCGCCGCGGAGATCACCGCGGTAACGGGCAAGAGCCCGTCCCAGCGCTATGCAGAGCTGGCAGAAAAATTCGGTGCCCCAGCCTATGCTCGTACCGACGCCCCAGCCAGCCGCGAGCAAAAAGCCGTCCTTAAGAAGCTCTCTCCTGAAAAAGTCACCGCTACGGAGCTAGCGGGCGAAGACATCGTGGCCAAGCTGACGGAGGCGCCGGGCAACGGTGCGGCCATTGGCGGCCTGAAGGTAGCGACGGAAAATGCCTGGTTTGCCGCCCGTCCTTCAGGTACGGAAGATAAGTACAAAATCTATGCCGAATCTTTCTTGGGTGAGGAACATCTCAGACAGGTGCAAGCAGAAGCACAGGCAGTTGTTGCCAATGTTTTAAAGGGCTAACGCTAAACTCATCCTCGTGAGTAACAAGATCAATGGGAAGCTGGCGTTCGACGTCATCAGCTTCATCGCCCGCTTTGGCATGGCCTGGGTGTGGATTGACGCCGGCGTGCATAAGCTCGGCAAAACTCTAGATATGACTCAAGCCATCAAAGGCTATGATATTTTTACACCTGATTGGGCTCTTTATCTGGCAACGGTCATTGGTCCATTGGAAGTTATCGGTGGCTTGCTCTTGCTACTCGGGCTGTTTTTGCGGAGGTCCTCCATCGTGGCAACCGTCGTGTTGCTGCTGTTTATGGTGGGCATCGCACAGGCCTGGGCCCGCGGGCTAGATATTGACTGCGGCTGCTTTGGCTATGACGTCCAAAATCCTGACCGCGGAATGGATTATGCGAAGACGCTGTTGCGCGATGTCGCGTATCTATTCTTTACTGTTTGGACTATTAAACGCCCTTTCACCAAGTTTGCCCTTCACCCCTAGTAGGTGGGCAAGGTAGGCTGGATTAGTCCGGAAATTTTCGAAGGCAAGGTTCAAATGAGCAAAGTAACTGACCCGAATGATAAGGGTGGCAACGGTTTTATCTGGGGAGTCGGCGTACTCCTCGTCATCATTGCCGTTGTTATTGGCTACATCGTGTGGAACGGTAAGCAATCTGATGATGGCATCGAAGACGTCAATATGACCATGGAGTACAACGACGGTGCTATCACCCTCAAGTCTGAGAGCGCTAAGAAGGGCACCCCTGAGGTGGATCTCTATGAAGACTTCGCCTGCCCACACTGTGCTGAATTGGCTGAGGCAACCGACGGTGACATGCAGAAGGCCATCGAAGACGGCAAGCTGATCGTCCACGTGCGTACCCTCAACTTCTTGGATGGCAAGGATATTGAGAACCAGGAGGGCTACTCCACTAAGGCGGCAGCCGCTATGTCCGAGCTGGCTAAGTCTGGTGATATCAAAACCTACTGGAACCTGCGCGACTACATGCTGCAGAACCAGCAAAAGGTGGCTACTTCGTGGGACATTAAGGACATCGCTGACGCCGCCAAGGAGTTTGGCGCGGACGATGATGTCGTTGATTCCATTAAGGATGTGGATATCAAGCAGGGCAATAAGGTGGCGAAGACCAACTACGACAAGCTGGATAAGGAAACCGGAACCGTATCTTCGCCGCGCATCATCAAGGATGGCAAGGATGTTCCATCAGAAAAGGATCAAAAGGCCGGCAAGAACCTGGGTGATTGGGTAGAGATCGTCACCCAGTAGCAGGCGATTTGGAGAGTTAAATACCCTCCATGTATATTGAAGCGAGTTGCAGCCCACAGGGTTGCACCTCGTTTGAGGGGCTATGGCGCAGCTGGTAGCGCACCACACTGGCAGTGTGGGGGTCACGGGTTCGAATCCCGTTAGCTCCACAATATAAAGGAGAGGAACATTAGTTCCTCTCCTTTTTCTTGTTGCGGTGGGCTAGAGCTTCGCTAGATCCTCATCGAGCATGAGCTGATCGATGGCGATGCCCACGGCCGCGCCGCTGCCCATCGCTTGCGAGACTTGGTCCGGTGAGCTGACCACATTGCCGGCCGCCCACAGGCGCGATACCGAGGTCTGGCCATGCTCTACGCTGACCCACCCGTTGGCCGATTCGCAGCCGGCATCCCGCAGCAGTGCGTCATTGGGCAGAAAATCGGGCCCAGTAAAGCATGCTTCGTAGGTGTCTTCTCCAGCAGAACTGTGCACCTTCACGCCGGTTGGAGTCGCTTCATCTGTTTGGACCTGTGTCACCTCTGCATCGACTACTTTTACGCCCAATCCGGCGAGTTGAGTGCGATCGAGATCGGTGAGCTCAAGGCCGTTGGGGTAGAAGGTCAGCGTGTCCGACCACTTGGCCAGCAGCTTGCTGATCCGGATGGTAAAAGGCGGATTCGCGCCGCCGATGAGCGCAACCTTCTTCCCGGTTACTTCGTAGCCATGGCAGTACGGGCAGTGAAAGACCCTGGTGCCCCACAAACCGCTGAGGCCGGGAACTGCAGGGAGCTTGTCCGTGAGCCCGGTCGCGATGAGAACGTGGCGGGACTCGAGAACCTCGCCGCTGGCAAGTTTTGCCTGCCAAACCTCGTGCTCGGAAACACGGGTGAGTTTCTCCACCGAGCCCTGGGTAATGGTTCCGCCGAATTTCTTGACCTCGGTGTGACCGCGCTGAAGCAGTTCGGCGGGAGCCGCGCCATCGAGGCCAAGGATGCCGTGGGCATGGTCACTGAAGCGATTGCGGGGAGCCCCGGAATCGATTAATTGAATATTTCGGTTAGCGCGGGCCAAGGTGATGGCGGCGGCGGTGCCGGCAAAGCCACCGCCGACGATAATGACGTCCGAGTACATTGCTCCTCCTGTATAGGAAGTGGGTAGCATGGTGCGCAGCCGAGTATATGCAGTCAACATCAAAGGGGCTCGCGCGCAGAATGAATCGTGGTTCCACAGGAGTCTTTACACGTGAAGCGCTCTATGGGGCGTCGCCTGTACAGGCGGTAGGCAGGTTCTTTGTAAAGTACTTCAACTTTCGTGGCCGGGCGTCCATGAGTGAGTTTTGGTGGGTCTTTGGCTTCCTCGTGCTGAGTTCTGTGGCAATCGGCATTATCGACCGGCACTTTGGCGTGGATATTGAGCCTATTGCAGAGGCGCTACTTGTGATTCCAGTCGTTTGCTTGATGTGCCGGCGCTTGCATGATTCCGGGCGGACAGGGCTGCTATGCCTGATAGGGTTCATTCCTGTGTTCGGTGGAATCGCGTTGCTCTTTATGATGGCGCTGCCCACGCGCGAGCGCGCGGCGCTTTAAAAATTGCCTTGCCTGATTACGCTGGGTGACATGCAGACTTTTTCAAAGCGAGTACGCGACACGGATCAAGCAGGTGCCGAGGCGGCCGGATTGCGGTGGCTCGGGGAAGCCACCGACGCGGTGGTCAACGTCGTAAGCGCCGACGGGCTAGAAATCGTTACCGAGCGCGTAGATGAGGTCATGCCCACGCCGGAGGCGGCGCGGACATTTGGTGCGGAGCTGGCGCGCATGCACCGCGCGGGAGCCCAAGCGTTTGGCGCGCCTCCTAGCGGGTGGGAAGGCAAAAACTTCATCGGCAGCATCGAGCAAGACTGCATCCCGACGGATAATTGGGGCGAGTTCTACGTTAACCAGCGCGTATTGCCCTTCGCGGAACTGGCGGGGATAAGTGCGGCGCAATTGGACTTGGTAAGGCGTGCCTGCGACGCCATCGCCGCGCGCAGTTGGGATGTGGCGCCGGCGCGCATCCACGGCGATCTATGGGCGGGCAATCTGCTTTTTGGGTCCGACGGCGGCATCATGATTGACCCCGCCGCCCATGGTGGGCACCCGCATACGGATTTGGGGATGTTGGCGCTTTTCGGGGCACCGTACCTCGAGGAAATCTTCCAGGGGTATGGTGCGCCGAAGGACATAGAGAAGTGGATTCCCATGCACCAACTGCACCCGTTGGCGGTACATGCGCTTACGCACGGCGCTAGCTATAACCGGCCGCTGGAGCGCGCGGCGGCCGCTACCTTGGAGGCGCTGGGCTAAAGGTTCGGCCCCTGCGGCATGATGCGCTTATGGGCACCGCGGCGCCATAAGGTTTCGATGCGTTCGCGGGCGGCGTCGGGAACCGCCTTGCCCTCTAGGTAGTCATCGATGTGGGCGTAGGTGACGCCGAGGGCCTCTTCGTCAGGAAGCTGAGGCTTATCGTCCTCCAAATCCGCGGTGGGAACCTTTTCCCAGGTAGAGCGCGGGGCGCCGAGGTGCTCTAGGAGGGCGGCGCCTTGGCGCTTATTGAGGCCGGCCAAAGGGAGGAGATCCGCCGCGCCATCGCCCCACTTGGTAAAGAAAGCGGTGACGTTTTCCGCCGCATGGTCGGTGCCGATGACTAGCGCGCCGACCTCGCCTGCGATGGCGTATTGGGCGGTCATGCGCAGGCGGGCTTTGGTATTTCCGCGGTTGAAATCGGTGACGTCGGCAAGCTGCAATGCATCCGCCACCTGCTCGTCGAGGGCCAGGGTGGCCGGCTTGATATCGACGGTGGGGCGGTGATCGGGCTGGATGAAATCTAAGGCAATCTGGGCATCGTCCTCATCGGCCTGCACGCCGTGGGGTAGGCGCACGGCCCAAAACTCCGCGCCGTCGACGCGCTCCACCGCCAGCTGCGCAAGCTTTCCCGCCAAGGTGGAATCCTGGCCGCCGGAGATACCCAGCACGTAGCCTTTAGCGCCGGTGGTGCGCAGGTAATCAACCAGGAAATCCACGCGGCGTTGCACTTCGGCTTCTGGATCGATAAAGGGGCGCGCACCCAGGGCTTTTATGATTGTTTGCTGCAGGTTTTCGGCATCGTTCGACATGACGTTCATGGTAGCCGCCTGACACAATATTGTGCTGTGAATAAGGAAGTTTATGTCAAGGTAGTAGCTGGCATAGCGGCCCTGGGCGGGCTGCTATTTGGATACGACACCGGCGTGATGTCCGGTGCCTTGCTTTTTATTAGCCCCGCATTCGATATGAGCGCGCACCAAGAGGGCTGGGTGACCTCGATGCTGCTCGTGGGTGCTGCAGTAGGGGCGCTGACGGCGGGGCGCATCGCCGATAGGTATGGGCGCCGCTTCACGCTGATTGCAGGCGGCATTATTTTCGTGCTGGGTTCCATCTGGTGTGCGCTTTCCGGCTCGGTGGGAATGCTGGCAACGGCGCGCGCCTTTTTGGGCTTTGCCGTGGGTGCAGTCTCCATCGTGTCCCCCATGTACATCGCGGAGATCGTGCCGGCCAAGGTGCGCGGGCGCATGGTCTCGCTCAATACCCTAGCGATTGTGGTGGGCCAGTTGATGGCCTACCTGGTCAACTCCGCGCTGGCCTCTACCGGTAGCTGGGAGTGGATGCTGGGCCTAGCCGCCGTGCCGGGCCTGGCGCTGGCGCTCGGAATGGCTTTCCTGCCAGAGACGCCGGTATGGCTGGCAACCAACGGTCGCATGCCCCGCGCCCAAGAGATTGCCGGGCGCGCCGGGATGGATATCTTCGAGCTGACCTCGCAGGAGACCGCGCGAAAGTCCAGCGGATCCGAATGGAAGGCGCTGAAGGCCAATCGGTGGATGCAGATTACGGTGCTGCTTGCCATGCTGATGGGGCTGACGCAGCAGATTACCGGCGTCAACGCTATCGTGTACTTCGCGCCGACCATGATGAACCAGGTGGGGATTTCCACGGCCAACTCGGTTTATACCTCCATCGTCATCGGCACGGTATCCGTGCTGGCTTGCTGGGTGGGGCTCAAGGTCGTGGACCGCATTGGGCGAAAGCGGCTATTGCTTACCGGCCTGACCGGCAACGTGGTCTCGCTGTTTATCCTCTCCTTTGCCTATTCCCATGCGCAGGACTCCACCGCCATGGCGATGGTCTCTTTGGTCTTTATGGCGCTGTTTATCGCCTTCCAGCAGGCTGCAGTGTCGCCCACTACCTGGCTACTCATCTCCGAGCTGGTGCCGCTGCAGGTGCGCGGCCTAGGCATGGGCATTGCGGGGCTCTCGCTATGGGCCACCAACTGGGCCGTGGCGCAGTACTTCCTGCCGCTAGTGGAGTGGCTGACCGGCCCGGTGGCGTTTATCGTCTTCGGAGTCTTTGGTCTCATTGCCATCGGCTACACCAAGGTTTTGGTTCCAGAGACTATGGGACGTAGCCTGGATGAGGTAGGCGAGGAGATGAAGTCGCGCTACGAGCGCGAGTCCGCACCCGTGAAGCCTTAGTGTTTTGGTATTGACGGCCGTGTGAGGTAACATTTTTCCTCGTGTCATGGCTGGGGATTCCCAGTCCGTGCTTTACTTATTCAACCGCATGTAGATTGCGCATAACGAAAGGAGCGCCCGATGAAGGTCCGTAAGTCCCTTCGGTCGCTGAAGAAGAAGCCGGGCGCCCAGGTTATTCGCCGCCACGGTAAGGTCTTCGTGATCAACAAGAAGGATCCCCGTTTCAAGGCTCGTCAGGGCTAATTGAGACGCGATTCCATCCGCTCCCTCCGGCTTTCCGGAGTGGGGCGGATTTTTTCATGCGTGAGCTCTGGCACAAAAGAATACATTCTCTTCAGTCTCGGTGAACATAAAGGCAAATATATGAATATAATTATTTTGCCTATTTATGTCGTGAGAAAGAAGAATAATGTCCCAGCGAATCGTTGCCGCGCTCACTGCCGCCGCATTCGGATTGTCTGTCCCAGTGGCTCATGCCGCAGAACCACAGTGGGAATCCTCTGCACCGGAGTCTCTTGGTATCAATGACCCGTCCTGTGTGCCTTCAGGGGATATCACTGAGCCCGTTGTGCTGCTGCATGGAACCTCGAATAATGCTTCCGTGTGGGGAAATTTGGTCCACCTCTTGCAAGATCAGGGGGCGTGCGTGTGGGCCTTTGACTACGGCGCCGATGATGTCACCTTGCAGAATATGATTCCAAGCGTCAAAGCCATCGCGGACCTGGATGATTCGGCCGCGGAAATTGCGGATCAGGTGGACTATGTCCGCGAGGTCACTGGCTCGGACAAGGTGAACTTGGTGGGCCATTCCCAAGGCGGTATGCACATCAAGACGTATACACAGATACATGATGGGGCGGGGCATGTGTCCCATGCGGTGGCGCTAGGTGGCAACTTCCACGGCACCACGCTTAACGGGCAGGGGGAGACGCTTTCTAAATTCATCGCCTTCGCACCGCACCTCGCCGCGTTCCTGGCTAGTACGGCCGGCATCCAGCAAGTAGTGGGGTCGGAGTTTATGAAACGGCTCAATGCGCTGCCAGATACCGCGCCAGGCGTGCTTTATACCTCCATTTACTCGCCGGGGGATACGACGGTGACTCCGAATAGTTCTTCGCAGCTAGCGCTTGGCGACGGCGCCGATGTGGTCAACCTCGACCTGGGCGAGGTCTGCGGCGTGGCTCCTCGGCACGACAAGCTGCCGACCAACTGGACGGTGTTGAGTCAGGTTATTTTTGGTCTGAAGCGCGCCCCGGGGGAGGGGCCGGACTCGTCGACCTGCGTCTCTGAGGGGGTGCCGATAAGCGGGGCCTAGAGCGGGCCGCCAGTCCGTTAAATGTGAACTTTGACACACAAAATGGTGAACTCCAGGTAAACCTGCAGGAATCCCATTGGTGTAGTTTCATGGCTGTCCTTAGGTGTGGTCAACATGTGGGGTCCGGGGGTGTGCCATCCTGGGAATACCATGGCTGTAACTACTACATATTGTGTTGGTTGCGGGCATTTCCCCCAAAGTATAGTGTCGTTGATGTTGCTCAGAGCGGCGCAGGAAGCGCCCGTTTAGACGGGAAAACGCTCCCCGCTCTGACGAATTTTTCAATGCAGGAGCTTTAAGGATCTATATGTCTATTACCGTTTACACCAAGCCAGCATGCGTCCAGTGCAATGCCACCAAGAAGGCCCTCGACCGCGCCGGTCTCGATTACAACCTGGTCGATATTTCTGTTGATGATGAAGCCCGTGACTACGTCATGGCATTGGGCTACGTTCAGGCACCAGTAGTTGAAGCTAATGGCGAGCACTGGTCCGGTTTCCGCCCTGACCGTATCAAGGGCTTGGCTTCCGTAGCGGCATCCGCCTAAGAGGTAGGGGAGGCCAGTAGCCATGTTGGTCGTGTATTTTTCCTCCGCGACGGAAAATACGCACCGGTTCGTGCAGAAACTGGGCTTTCCCAGCGCGCGCATTCCGCTGCGCCGCACGGAGGAGCTCCTCAAGGTCAACGAACCTTATGTCTTGGTGTGCCCCACCTATGGCGGGGGCGCTTCCATCAGCCACCAAAACTCCCGGCCCGTGCCAAAGCAGGTTATTAAGTTCCTCAACGATGAGCACAACCGCAGCCTCATTCGCGCGGTAATCGCGGGTGGCAATAGCAATTTCGGTGCCGATTTTGGCAAGGCTGGTGACGTCATCAGTGCCAAATGTAAAGTGCCCTATGTATATCGTTTCGAGTTGCTGGGAAACGATGACGATATAAAAATTTGTCGTGAAGGCTTATTGGCTAACGCTGCTGAGCTCGGGCTCGAGGCCGCGGCCTAGCGCCCACTACGACTTAAATAAAGATCCTGATTTTTAAGAAAGGCCTTGTCAGCTGTGAGTACGCAATTGGGGAAGACCGTCGCCGAGCCAGTAAAGCCAGAAGAGCAGTTGGATTACCACGCTCTGAACGCGATGCTGAATCTCTACGATGCTAACGGCAAGATTCAGTTTGAAAAAGACCGCGAGGCCGCTAACCAATTCTTCCTGCAGCACGTTAATCAAAACACGGTCTACTTCCATGATCTGGAAGAAAAGATCGATTACCTGATTAATAATAAGTACTACGACCCGCAGGTCATTGAGCAGTATGATTTCTCCTTTATTAAGGAGCTGCTCAAACGCGCTTATGCCTATAAGTTCCGCTTCAAGTCCTTCCTAGGCGCGTATAAGTACTACACCAGCTACACGCTGAAGACCTTCGACGGACGCCGCTACCTCGAGCGCTTTGAGGACCGCGTGTCCATGACGGCTCTATTTTTGGCGGATGGCGATACTGGCCTAGCGGAGCACCTCGTAGACGAGATCATGACCGGCCGCTTCCAGCCGGCTACCCCGACCTTCCTCAACGCCGGCAAGGCCCAGCGCGGCGAGCTCGTCTCCTGCTTCCTGCTGCGCATCGAGGACAATATGGAGTCCATTGGCCGCTCCATCAACTCCGCGCTGCAGCTTTCTAAGCGCGGCGGCGGCGTGGCCCTCCTGCTGTCTAATATCCGCGAGTCCGGTGCGCCAATTAAGCACATTGAGAACCAGTCTTCCGGCGTCATCCCCGTGATGAAGCTGCTGGAGGATTCCTTCTCCTACGCCAACCAGCTCGGTGCCCGCCAGGGTGCCGGTGCGGTTTACCTCAACGCGCACCACCCAGACATCATGAACTTCCTGGACACCAAGCGCGAGAATGCGGATGAGAAGATCCGCATTAAGACCCTCTCGCTGGGCATCGTCGTGCCGGATATCACCTTTGAGTTGGCTAAGCGCAATGATGATATGTACCTCTTCTCGCCGTATGACGTCGAGCGCGTCTATGGCAAGGCCTTCGGTGACATCTCCGTGACCGAGCACTATGAGGAGATGGTGGAAGACCCACGCATCCGCAAGAAGAAGATCAACGCCCGCCACTTCTTCCAGACCGTGGCAGAGCTGCAGTTCGAGTCCGGTTACCCGTACATCATGTTCGAGGACACCGTAAACCGCGCGAACCCAGTGAAGACCTCGTGGATCAACATGTCCAACCTGTGCTCGGAAATCCTGCAGGTTAACTCCGCATCCGAATTCAACGCGGACCTGACCTATGAGGAGTTGGGCAGCGATATTTCCTGCAACTTGGGTTCCCTGAATATCGCGATGACCATGGATTCGCCGGACTTTGCCAATACGGTGGAAACCGCCATCCGCGGCCTGACCGCCGTGGCGGATAAGACCTCCATTGACTCCGTGCCATCCGTGCGCCGTGGTAATGATGAGTCCCACGCCATCGGCTTGGGCCAGATGAACCTGCACGGTTACTTGGGCCGCGAGCACATCGAGTATGGCTCGGAAGAGGGCTTGGACTTTACCAATGCTTACTTTGCCGCCATTTTGTATGCGGCGCTGCGTGCCTCCAACAAGATTGCCCGCGAGCGCGGCAAGTATTTCACGGAATTCCCCCAGTCCGAGTATGCCTCGGGCGAATTCTTTGACCGCTACGATCCGGAAGAGTTCAAGCCGAAGACGAAGAAGGTACAGGAGCTTTTCGACGCCTCTTCGATCCACACCCCGTCCGCCCAGGACTGGGAGGACTTGAAGCAGGACGTGGCTAAGTACGGCCTGTATAACCGCAACCTACAGGCGGTGCCGCCGACGGGTTCGATTTCCTATATCAATAACTCCACCTCGTCCATCCACCCGATTGCCTCCAAGATTGAGATCCGCAAGGAGGGCAAGATCGGCCGCGTCTACTACCCGGCGCCGCACATGGATAATGACAACCTGGAGTACTTCAAGGATTCTTATGAGATCGGCTACGAGAAGATCGTCGATACTTATGCCGTAGCCACGAAGTATGTGGACCAGGGCCTATCGCTCACGCTCTTCTTCAAGGACACCGCGACCACTCGTGAGGTCAACCGCGCGCAGATTTATGCGTGGCGTAAGGGTATTAAGACCCTGTACTACATCCGCCTGCGCCAGATGGCGCTGGAGGGCACCGAGGTCGAGGGCTGCGTATCCTGCATGCTCTAAACCGGTGGTAGGGCGCCTCGATGCACGTCGCGGGGAAGGACGTGCATCGAGGCGTTTAGCCGTTTTCGGCCCTAGTGCGGTCGAGAATGGTGCGGGAGGTTTCTTCGGCGGCGTCGGCAAGCCCGGCATCAATGGCGCGGGCCAGTTCCATGTGCAGCTGTGTGGTGCCGCTGATGGGGTCGCGTTTGCGGGAGCCGAAGACGGACTTGCCCTTGAGCATCGCCACTAGGGAGGGGGCGAGCGCGGCGAGCATTTCATTGCCGGAGGCCCGCAGGATGAGGGTGTGGAAGCGCAGATCGGTTTCCAATTCTTCGCCCACGCGCGGAGACGGGGTGGATTCCAGCTCGGCCAATCGCGCGGCAAGGCGCAGCAATTCCGCCCGCTGCTGGGCGGTGGCGTTGCCGGCAGCCAGACGCGCGGCCACCGGTTCGATGCCAAGCCTTAGCTCGTTGAGCCGGGCCACTTGCTGCCCGCGCGTTTTATCGTTGTCTAAGCGCCAGCCAATGATCGCTGGGTCATATACCGCCCACTTCTCCATCGGTAGCACCGTGAGGCCCACGCGGCGCCCAGAGCTCACCATGCCGAGATGCTCCAAAGCGCGCATGGCCTCTCGGGCTACGGTGCGGGAGATGCCAAAGCGCTTTTCGACGTCCCCCAGCCGGAACCGCTCGCCCTCCGCGAGGTCTCCGCTTACTATATCCGCGCCGAGCTGATCCACCACGGAACCCAGCAGGGGAGGGGTGGCACTCATGCGGAAATCCTTTCTTTGCATGCTCCGAAGTAACTGGGATCAGTATAGGTAAGTGGTATCCAGCACAATGGCTTAGAGGGGCGGCGAATTGGGTATGCTGGAGACCTGAATTTGTCCGTTTTTAGTATTGGAGTGACGCCGCGTGTCGCACGAGTACGATGACTATCTTTCTAGTCATGAAAAGCCAGTTGAAGCCATTAACTGGAATAGTATCCCGGATGAAAAGGACCTTGAAGTGTGGGACCGTCTCACCGGTAACTTCTGGTTGCCGGAAAAGGTTCCAGTCTCCAATGACCTTCCCAGCTGGAAGACGCTGACGGAGAAGGAAAAGGAAACCACCATGCGGGTCTTTACCGGCCTGACGCTGCTGGATACCATCCAGGGCACAGTGGGTGCGATTTCCCTCCTTCCGGATTCCCAGACTCTGCATGAGGAAGCGGTCTACACCAATATCGCCTTCATGGAGTCCGTGCACGCCAAGTCTTATTCCAATATCTTTATGACCTTGGCGTCCACGCCGATGATCAACGATGCCTTCCGCTGGTCCGAAGAAAACGAGAACCTGCAGAAGAAGGCCAAGATCATCTTGTCCTACTACAAGGGCGATGATCCGCTGAAGAAGAAGGTGGCGTCCACGCTGCTGGAGTCCTTCCTGTTCTACTCCGGCTTCTACCTGCCGATGTACTTCTCCTCCCGTGCGAAGCTCACCAACACCGCCGATATCATTCGCCTGATCATCCGCGATGAGGCTGTGCATGGTTACTACATTGGTTATAAGTTCCAGCAGGCGTATAAGCAGCTGGATGAAGAGCGCCAGGCGGAGCTGAAGGAATACACCTTCGACTTGGTCTATGACCTCTATGATAATGAGATCGACTACACCGAGGATCTCTACGATGACCTGGGCTGGACCGAGGACGTTAAGCGCTTCCTGCGGTACAACGCCAATAAGGCGTTGAATAACTTGGGCTTCGAGGGGCTCTTCCCGGCCGATGAGACCCGCGTTTCCCCGGCTATCTTGTCATCGTTGTCGCCGAACGCCGACGAGAACCATGACTTCTTCTCTGGTTCGGGTTCTTCCTATGTCATCGGCAAGGCTGAGGACACTACGGATGATGACTGGGACTTCTAAGCATTCCCGCTGATCAGCGTGGTCTAGCGGCACACCTTCTGCTCGAACTCAACCGAAAGGTTGATAACGAGCGGGGGGTGTGTTTTTACGTTTTGGGGCCGCACAATTCAGCCCGACTGTGACATATAGCACGCTATATCTTTGGCGAAAACCGTAGGTGGAAATAGTGGCTGCGCCACGTGCAGGGGCAATGTGGCAGATGTGGTCAGTGGTGAGGTGTGTTCTTGCGTCCGAGTATTGGGGGAAGCTGGAAAGAACAGGGGAAAATGGCCTAATATAAGGCGAGTAAACCTAGGTGTAGGTGGAGTCTGTCCACAGACACTTTGTTATTCAGGAGGATTTTATGACCGCTGTGGCGCCACGGGTCGACGATTACGTCGCCCCCACACGTCCAGAGCCAACCGGTAATGCGAAGACCGGTTCAAAGGCTTGGGTATTTCTAACGAGCACCGACCACAAGCAGCTGGGCATCATGTACTTGATCATGTCCTTCAGCTTCTTCTTCCTCGGTGGCTTTATGGCACTGTTGATCCGCGCGGAGCTGTTCACCCCGGGTCTCCAGTTCTTGTCCAATGAGCAGTTCAACCAGCTGTTCACCATGCACGGCACCGTGATGCTGCTGCTGTTTGCGACCCCAGTTGTGTGGGGCTTTGGTAACTACATTCTGCCGCTGCAGATTGGTGCGCCGGACGTGGCCTTCCCGCGTCTGAATGCCTTCGGCTTCTGGGTTACCCTGCTGGGCGGCATCGTCATGCTGTTGGGCTTCGTTACCCCAGGTGGTGCGGCTGACTTCGGCTGGACCATGTACATGCCGCTGGCTGATGGTGTCCACACCCCGGGCATCGGCGCGGATATGTGGATTGTCGGCGTGGGCGCTACCGGTGTCGGTACCATTGCCTCCGCTATCAACATGATTACGACCATCCTGACCCTGCGCGCACCGGGCATGACCATGTTCCGTCTGCCGGTCTTCAGCTGGGCTGTGTTTACCGCATCCGCCATCGTGCTGATGATTTTCCCGCTGCTGACCGCTGCGGCACTGGGCGTTCTGTATGACCGCAAGCTGGGCGGCCACATCTACGATTCCGCTAATGGTGGCGGCATCCTGTGGCAGCACCTGTTCTGGTTCTTCGGCCACCCTGAGGTTTACGTCCTCGCGCTGCCGTTCTTCGGCGTTGTGTCTGAGGTCGTTCCGGTCTTCTCCCGCAAGCCGGTCTTCGGCTACATCGGTCTGGTCTTCGCACTGCTGGCCATCGGCTCCCTGTCCATGGCTGTGTGGGCACACCACATGTTCGTCACCGGCGCTATCCTGCTGCCGTTCTTCTCCTTCATGACGTTCCTGATTGCGGTTCCAACCGGCGTTAAGTTCTTCAACTGGGTCGGCACCATGTGGAAGGGCCACATCACCTGGGATACCCCGATGATCTTCGCCATGGGCTTCATGGCAACCTTCCTCTTCGGCGGCATGACCGGCGTTATGCTGGCGTCCCCGGCATTGGACTTCCACCTGGCTGAGTCCTACTTCTTGATTGCACACTTCCACTACACCCTGTTCGGTACGGTTGTGTTCTCCGCATTCGCTGGCCTGTACTTCTGGTTCCCGAAGATGACCGGCCGCATGCTGGACGAGCGTCTGGGCAAGATTCACTTCTGGTTGACCTTCATCGGCTTCCACGGCACCTTCCTGGTTCAGCACTGGGTCGGCAACATGGGTATGCCGCGTCGTTACGCTGACTACCTGGAGTCCGATGGCTTTACGGTCTTCAACCAGATTTCCACCATCTTCTCCTTCGTCCTCGGCGCTTCCGTTATCCCGCTGATTTGGAACGTGTTCAAGTCTTGGCGCTACGGCGAGATCGTCACCGTGGATGACCCATGGGGCTACGGCAACTCCCTCGAGTGGGCAACCTCCTGCCCGCCGCCGCGCCACAACTTCGTGTCGCTGCCGCGTATCCGCTCCGAGCGTCCGGCCTTCGAGCTGCACTACCCGCACATGGTTCAGCGCATGCGCGAAGAAGCACACGTGGGTAGCCACTAAAGCGATATAACTCGCTAAAGCACTCCTGACTTAAGCCGCCTCCCAGCCCGCCAATGAACTGCTCCCCATTAGTTGGACTGAGAAATCAGTTGCCAACAACTAGTGGGGAGCATTTTCTTTGAGAGCACGTAGTTCGCTGAGTGAAGTTCAGCGTGAGCAGTTAGTGGAGCTTTTCGAGCAGGGAATGGGTTGCCGAGCCGCTGCTCGTGTTGTCGGTGTCTCGAGAGACGCAACGCGTAGACTTTATCGCCGTTTCCAACTGCGTGGCAGACTA
>NZ_JAVBIG010000020.1:0-16293 GCF_032821655.1 Corynebacterium sp. CTNIH16
CCCAGACAATCTAGTAAACCTCTGCCAGCACCACCACAACATCAAAACCGACCGCAGAATCCACTACATCCTCGACCCCATCACCGGCACCATCGCCTGGCTCCACCACGACGGCACCTACCAACTAGACCACCCCACCGGACCACTAGCCACACACCACACACACTGGAACCACACCTGGTCCCAATACCTCGCACTACAACAACAAAGAACACAGAGAAGGGAGGCCGCTAAAGGGTAGGGGACGCCGTTAAAATGGGTTGATAGCGTACCCAGGAGGCTGAACTGATGAGCTCACTGCCTGACATCATCCTGCCTTCTTTTCGGAGCAGGACCCGATCCTTTCTTGATGAGGATCGGGCAGCTAGACGCGCACTGAAAATGCAAGATGGAATTGGCATGCTTGATTTTGCCGTGGAGGACCCTTCGGAGGATCCAGCCGAAGTTTTCTCGGTTGTGCAAGAAGCGCTGGAGATTGCAGTAGGGGTGATTGCCAACGCGGATGACTCACTTGGCATGCTAAGTGAGGTTGTTGAAGAGCTCATCGAGCTCCATGCTAAGAGCGCACAGCGAGCCAAGCCCGCGCCAATGGAGCTGGCGGAGTGGTTCATCGCTTTTCATGAGAACCAGATGGTTGACTACTTCGAACTCGACCTCGTTGCTTATTCAACGGTCCTCGGAGAAGACGGACTGGCTCGGGTGCGAGCCTGGGCGGAAAACGCAGATATTATCCGCCGCCAGTATATGGAGAAGCGCTTTGCGGTTTTAGATCAGGATGTCGCCGCAATCATCCGTACGCACTTGGCCGAAGGTAGCTACGCAGTTTATTTCGAAGAGACAGCTAAAGCCTTAGAAGAAATCGGTAAGCATGAGGCCGCGTGGGAGTACGCGAAGCGTGGAACCGAATCCGATCCGGATTGGCAGGCGCGGTCTTGCGGGAAATTTTGGGTGGAATTAGCGAGGGATCATTTCCCCGAAAGGGAGGAAGAGGTCGCCGCGATAGTTCTCAACAAGTGGCCGGACCCGCTCCTAGAAGTACTGCTGTATCCAGAAAGGTTTGTGGAACCCTAAAGAACTAGGAGGTCGAACTTCGTAGCCTTTACATCGGAAAGGCGTTTGCGGGCGCGCTCTAGGCGCTGCCACTGATCTTGGGGGATGGCTTTCCGGGCAATGGTGACGGTTTCGGCATCTGGGGTGCCCCACGCGATGGGCATGGGAGTGATTTGCTGCCAGTGGTTGTTGTCCGCGCGGCCGGAAACAGCCGCAACGGGAACCTTGGTGCCTACCGTGCGTTGAGTGCCGGGGATGGCGGTCACGGTGCGCAAGCATGCAGCCCAGCGGGGAGGCAAGGTGGGATCCACGTTGGTATTAACAAGGGCGAGCAAGACCATATCGCGCTCATTTACTTCAGCGATGACGGCCGGTGCAAGGGGATAGGAGTCATAAAGCTGCTGGGCGGTGCCAACTTTGTGGGCGGCGGCAAAGCCGACGATGGCTACCATGATTCCGAATAGAATCATGCCGAGGCCGATGGTAATGCCCCAGGAAAATCCCCACCAGATGGCCGCGCCGCCGATGATGAGCAGAATGCCCAGCACGAGGCCGGAGATGCGAAGGCGGTTGGAATCGCGCAAGAGCTCGTTGTTGGCCTTGGCAAAGGACTCGTCTACGTCGAACTTGAAGATTTTCATTGTTCTAAGTCTAGTGCGTCGATAAGCCGGTAGGCATATCCTTGCTCGGCGAGGAAACGCTGGCGGTGCACGGCGTAGTCCGCGTCGAGGCTATCGCGGGTGACCAGTGAGTAAAAGAGAGCCTCTTCTTCCTTCGGGCGCAGTAGTCGGCCGAGGCGTTGAGCCTCTTCTTGGCGGGAGCCGAAAGTGCCGGAGACCTGGATGGCCAGGGCGGCCTCGGGAAGATCGATGGAGAAATTGGCCACCTTGGATACGACGAGTACAGGGAGCGTGCCGTCCCGGAATTGTTGGAAGAAGCGCTCGCGTTTGGCGGTGGAGGTGGAGCCGTCGATAACGGGGGCGTCGAGATGCGCGCCGAGCTCGTTGAGCTGGTCGACGTAACCGCCGATGATCAGCGCCTGCTGCGGGTGGCGGGCGAGGATTGTGTCCACGGCCCGCAATTTGGCGGCTGCCTGAGCCGCGATGCGGTAACGATCGCGGGGCTGGGCAGTGGCATAAAGCATGCGTTCCTCGGCGTCCATATCCACGCGGACCTCGATGCATTCGGCGGTGGCGATATAGCCGGCCATCTCGAGTTCTTTCCACGGGGCGTCGTAGCGCTTGGGTCCGATGAGGGAGAAGACGTCACCCTCGCGGCCGTCCTCGCGCACGAGGGTAGCGGTAAGCCCTAGCCGACGCCGCGATTGCAGGTCCGAGGTCATGCGGAACACCGGGGCGGGAAGGAGGTGGACCTCGTCGTAGATGATGAGGCCCCAGTCGCGGGAATCAAAGAGCTCGAGGGCGCGGTATTCGCCCTTGGTTTTGCGGGTGACCACCTGGTAGGTGGCGATCGTGATGGGTTTGATTTCCTTCTTTTCGCCAGAGTATTCGCCTATTTCGTTTTCGGTCAGCGTAGTGCGGCGCAGGAGCTCGTCGCGCCACTGTCGGCCGGCGACGGTATTGGTGACCAGGATGAGCGTGGTAGATTCCGCCTTGGCCATCGCAGCCGCGCCGACGATGGTTTTGCCGGCGCCGCACGGCAGTACGACGACGCCCGAGCCGCCGGACCAAAAGGCCTCGGTGGCGTACTGTTGATAATCACGCAGCTGCCAGCCGTCGTGATTGAGGGCGATGGGGTGGGACTCACCATCGACGTAGCCGGCGAGGTCTTCTGCCGGCCAGCCGGCCTTGAGGAGGGCTTGTTTAAGGCGGCCGCGCTCGGAGGGCGGGACGGCGATGGAGTTCTCGTCGATGCGAGCGCCGAGGAGTTTTCCGGTAGTACCGCGGGAGAGTTCTTCCAGGATGGGCGGCTCATCGGACTCGAGGATGAGGCCGTGGGCCGGGTGGGCGTGGAGGCGGACGCGGCCGTAGCGGGACATGGTTTCGGCGACGTCGATAAGCAGGGCCTGGGGGACTGGAAAGCGGGAGTAGTTTTCCAGGACGTCGACGACCTGCTCGGCATCGTGCCCGGCCGCACGGGCATTCCACAACGCGAGCGGGGTGATGCGGTAGGTGTGCACGTGCTCGGGGGCGCGCTCGAGCTCCGCAAAGGGAGCGAGCGCGGCGCGGGCCTCGGCGGCCTGGGCGTGATCCACCTCGAGCAGGACGGTCTTATCCGACTGCACAATCAATGGTCCATTCATGGCTCCAGCGTAACGGAGGTGATCCGGTGCAAGGGAAACCGGATGGTAGAGCCATCGGCCGCGCGAGCGTCGATTTGCCCGCCTGCCACGGTCAGCGGGGTGACGGTGCGTTTCTTTTCGTTGCCGTTCTTGTCCGCATACCCGATGGTGATCGGCCGGGCAGTGCGCGCGGCGGCGTGGACTATATCGAGGCTGGGCGTGGAGGGCGCGGCGTCGTCGCGCAGGGTGCGCATCGCCTTCGCGATGTCCGGGGAAGCGGTGGCTCGGCGGGCGGTGGGCGTCGGCAGTGTAGCGGGTTCGGGCGCGACGTTAAGGCTGGCGCCGCTTTCGTCCTCAGCAGCGGGAGAGAGTCCGTGGTCGCGTAGTCGTTCCAGCAGGTCGTGCACCGGCAATTGGGACACTGCGACGGTGGGCGCGAGCAGGCGCAAGGGCGCTGCCTTGAGCGCAATCTGGAGGAGCGCCGGGTCCTCGCTGCGCAGGTAGGACAGCGCCGGGCCAGAGCGCAGGGTGCCATGGCGCTTGGCGACGTCCCCGATGTGGAACTCCAGCGTCTGCGGCACCTCCCCGTGGGCGGCGAAAAAGGCCTGGATTTCCTCCCCAGTCATGCCGCGATCCAGGCCGCGGCGCAGGGAAGCATCCGAGATGCGATAGACGCTGGCCAGGCCGGGGGACTCGAGGTCGGCGACTGATTCGAGCCGCTGGTGGGTCTCCGGATCGAGCGGGCCGGGAACCAATACGGTCATATCCGCTTGGATGAGAAAATAGTCGACCGTGTCGGGGGTCAGGCGGGCGGCGGCGTCGGGGCCGTCGATAAGCACTCTGGTGGGGCGCTCGAGGGCAATGGCACCGATCCACTCGGCTTCCGCGCGGAGTTCGGCGATGGTCTCGTCCGAGGTGTGGGTGGCAAAGAGCGGAAAGTGGAAGCGTAGGGATTCTTCGAAGGTGGGTTTCGCCCCACGCAGGTAGACCTGCAGGACCCTTTGTCTAAATTCCGGCAGCCGATCATTAGTGTGCGCTAGCGTGCGGCCTTCCTTTGTCCATGGGGAGGCGGTCCAAGCCTCGAGCAGAAGTTGCCATTTTTCTGCGAGGCCCGCATCGAGCCAAGTCTGGGCGAGCTCCGTTGGCGCGAGGAAATTGCCGTCGAAGTTTTTCGGCTCGCCGCGGCTGAGCAGGCGGGCGGTCATGCCCAGGCCGATGAGGCGGCGCAGCTCTCCTTCATCGACGTGGAGAGTTTTGCTCAGGTTGGTGAGCTGGCGAACGCCGACGGTCTTGTCCTTGAGCAGTTCTATCGGCCGCGCGCCTAGGGCGTCAATGACGCGCTGCATGCCGCGCACGGCGGAAAGGCCGGCCGCGGTACCGGCATCATCGGCCTTGGAATCCGGGGCGGGGGATTCGGTGATTCCTTCCACCGGGATTGGTGCGGTGGGCTTGCCGTTGAGCGCCAGGTGTACGGCGCGAGGCAGGCGGACGGTGGTGGTGTCCACGCGCTGGAGCAGCTGCTTGGCGATGAGCCGCGGAATCGGCCGGGCCGGATCCGCATCGATGGCCGCATCCCGCGTGGTGCCCAGCCCATTGGAACGCGACAGGGTCTCGAGAACCTTCCGTTCTTCGTCCGGCAGCTCGGCGATGTCCTCCGGGCTGACCTGGACCTGGTCGAGGAGGGACCAGCCGGTGGGAAGGGCAGGCATGACCTCGGGCGGGATGAGGATGTTGCCGTAGGCCAGGCCGCTCTCCTTGAGCTGGCGGGTGATATCCGGATTAAGGTCTTCTACTTCTTCGAGTTCCCCTCCGCGGCGCGCGATGTCTTCAATTTCCGCAAGCTGCCGTGCAGTGCAGTTCATGAGCGCCCGCGCGATAGAAGTGCGCAGTAGCAGGCGGGTAGCGAGCGCGGCGATGCTCGGGGGTAGCGGATTGAGCACATCCGGCCGGTTGCGGAGGATGGTGGCCAGCTCTTCTTCCTCAAGGGAGGCGAGCCACGTGCGGAAATGCGGGAGGTGGGAAGACTGAGTCATGATGTCACCCCAGTTTAGTTATCGTTCGAGTTACGTTTTTGCGCAAGGTTTGAAATAATAAGGGCTATGTCGAATGAGAAGAAGGGTCACGTTTCCCCGGCTTGGCCGAAGAACGAAAATCGCGAGCACGCAATCACCGAAATCTCTGCGCCTTTTGCTGGTGCATCCAGCCCATACGGCGATGATCTGATCTTGCCGATGCCGGCAGAGAAGCTGAACTACGTTCACCCTTATACTCGCATCAATCGCTAGAGTATTTCCCCGCCTTGGTGCGGGGATTTTTCTTTCATACAAAAAGGGCCCCTTGCTACTGCAAAGGGGCCCTTTATCGCTATGTCTTAGCGGGTGATGTTCTCAATCATCTGCGCAATCGGGTCGATGACGTTGCGGTTGGCAGAGTAGAAGTTGTTGAAGTCGTGGCGGTTAGCCTTGTACAGCTCGGTGAACTGCGGGGGCAGAGCCAGGCCGTAGGAGTTAGCGGCATTCTTGATGGTGTTGTACAGAGCATCAACGGCCAGCTCGTCGGACTTCTGAGCGGCAGCCTGCTTGACCGGAGCCGGTGCCTGGGCCGGAGCCTTAGGGGCAGCGGACGGAGCGGTGCGCTGGGTCGGAGCGGAGTTCAGGCCGAGGGAAGCGGAGCAAGCCGGCCATGCGCCCCAGCCCTGGGAAGCAAGCACGCGCTCGGCAACAACGATCTGCTGCTCGCGGGTAGCCTGGTCAGCGGTAGCAGCGAACTGGCCGCCACCATTGGCCTGCCAGGTCTGCGGGTTGAACTGCAGGCCGCCGTGGTAGCCGTTGCCGGTGTTGATGTGCCAGTTGCCGCCGGCCTCGCACTGTGCCAGACGGTCCCAGTCGGAATCTGGGGCAGCGGATGCGGTCGGTGCCATGATGGCAGCGGCGGCGCCGAAGGCGACGGTGCCGGCGGTGAACTTAGCGGCCATACGGTTCTTAGCGGAGTGGCGTCCCATGTAGTTAGTCCTCTCTGTGTGCCCGCATTAAGTGCAAAGAATATGTACCAAAAAGAAAGGGCGGGCGAGGGCAACTTTCTTAACGGCTCTTAAATGTCTGGGGGACAGCGTAGCGGTTTATAACGAAAGTGTCACGTTATGGGCACTAAATGGGAAAGAAAAGGGGCAAATGTGGTGGGTGAGGGGACATTTTCGCAGGTGAGCAATAATCTGTGATCTGTGTCATGTAACACGGGTGTGTCGCGGTAGAGTGCGCAACTTCTGTTGTTTTGACCAGGCGGCTAAAATAAAGATTTTCCCCTAGAGAAGAGGTGGGTACCTATGCCTATTGGCAAAGTGAAGTGGTATGACGCCGAGAAAGGTTTCGGTTTCGTCAGCAACCCAGGCGATGAAGACGTCTATGTTGGCCGCAACGTGCTGCCCAAGGGAGTAGAGGAACTGTTCCCCGGCCAGCGCATCGACTTCGATTTCGCGGCCGGGCGCCGCGGTCCGCAGGCGCTGCGGGTCAAGGTATTGGATAAGCCGCGTCGCCGCACGCCGGCCCGCAAGCCGGAAGAGCTCGGCAGCATGGTCTCTGACGTGATGACCTTGCTGGAGTCGCAGATTCAGCCGGTGCTTAATTCCGGCCGCTACCCGGAGCGCAAGACTGGGCGCCAGGTAGCAGAAATCCTTCGCGCAATCGCGAAGGATTTGGATAGCTAATCAGAAGCCTTCGTGGATTCCTCCGCGGAGGCTTCTCGTTCTTTATCGGTCATCGTGGTAAGTGACCACACGGTGGCCAAGGGGGTTTCGTCACCGTTGTCGTCGGTGCCAATCATCATGGACGAAATCTCCACCACCTTGAGGCGGGGGCGCTTGCCGGTGGAGGCCTTGATGGGGTCTACCGAGCCGGGGATCGATACCTCGGTGGTCTCGTTCGCGCCGTGCGCGGTTTCATCGTTGGCGGCGGGGTCATCGTAGATGGAAAGAATCTTCCACTCGTGGTCGGAGATTTCTTCGGGAATATCGAGCTTGAGGGTGTCATCATCCCCCACGGTGAGGTTCGGGACCTCGCCTTCCGGGCATTCGGTGCCGGGCTCGCATGCAATGTACGGGGCGACGTCGATAGAATTATCGCCCACGGAGGCGGTGACCTTGATGTCGCGGGGATCGGGACCCGGGCGCTGGTTCCACCAGTTTTGGAAGATCACTACGGCGGCGACGATGACCGCCACGACCACGATGAGGGCCAAGATCTGCAGCAGCGACTTTTTCCTTGCTTCCTTACGGGTTGCCATGGGCCTTTACCTTACTCGAACGTGGAAGAGTTCTTCCCACCGCTTGCCGGTAAGCCAGAACTCCTCGCCTGTGATGTGTGCGATGCCGTTGAGGACATCATCGGGGTCGGTATAGCGGGACTTATCAATCGCGTCGGTGGAGATTATGGCGGTTACTCGGCCGGTGGAGGGATCGATGCGGTAGATGATGTCATCCATCCAGACATTGGCGTAGACGGCATCGCCCACGCACTCGAGTTCATTGATGTCTTCGAGGGGCTTTCCCTCTAGGGTCACGTCAGTAGTCGAGCGCTCCGCGAAGGTCTCTGGGTCCATGTGCCGCAGGGTCGCGGAGCCATCGGACATGAGGAGATCCTCGCCGGTATTGCACAGGCCCCAGCCCTCGCCCGAGTAGGTGGCGGTATCTACCTGGCGCAGGTCGTGGTCGTATTTCAGAGCCTGGCCGGACTTCCAGGTCAGCTGCCAGATGGAATCGCCGGCTTGGGTAATGCCCTCGCCAAAGTAGCGGTTATCCAGGCGCGTTTCGGCCAAGGTTTCGCCGGTTTCGGGGGAGAAGCGCTCTAAACGGGATTCTCCCCATTGGCCGGTGCCTAGAAGCAAGTTGCCGTCCGGATCGGTTTCGAGGCCCTGCGTAAAGGAATTGGGCGGCAGGGAAGCGGTGCCTAAGACCTCGACGGAGAGGTGCTCTACTTCGGTTTCTGCTGGTGTAGAGGAACAGGCGACGAGCGTGCAGGGAAGGAGAATGCAGGCGGCGCGGGAAAGAAACGACATGCACCATATGTACCACCGCGTGCGCTCCATAATGAATAATGAGGGACGTGAGTAAGCGAAAAGCAAATCCATTGATCGATTCCCGCGCCGTGCGCATCGCGCGCGAGGCGTTGGATGAGGTGGGGGAAGGGGGCGTCGGCAAGCATATCGGCGTCGCCGGGATGGGCCGAAACGTTGCTACCCACCGATTTGAAGCAGAAATGCCTGGCTACCCTGGCTGGGAATGGCAGGCGGTGCTCGCCTGCGCGGAGGGATCGCGCTACGTCACCGTCAATGAGGTGGCACTGGTGCCGGGAGGGGAGGCCCTGCAGCCGCCGGAATGGGTGCCCTATGAGGACCGTGTGCGCCCCGGTGACCTTGGCCCCGGAGACCTCATGCCACCGGCCGTGGATGATTCACGGCTAGACGGTGACAAACTTTCCAAGTCCGGCCTGGAAGATGCCAAGAAGCGCTGGCGCACCGAGTTCGGCCCAAATACGGATATGGCGGCCAAGGCGCGCCTGCAATGCCGCACCTGTGCGTTTTATGTGCAGCTGTTGGACAACTATGGCGTCTGCGCCAATGAGTACTCGGCGGACGGCCGGGTGGTGCACTCGCGCTATGGCTGCGGTGCGCATTCGCAGACGCGCGTGCGGGAAGAAAAGACCCCGGAAGTGGCCTTCGATGATGAAAAGCCCATCTTCCAGGATTTTGAAATCGAGGATTAAGGCAGCACACTTATGGCGTAAGACTCGCTGTACGTGAAAGGCGCAGGCGTTGAAAGCCACTCTCGATCGCTACTTCCATATCTCTGAACGTGGTTCCTCCATTGGAACCGAGCTACGCGCGGGAACGGTCTCGTTCTTCGCCATGGCCTATATCATTCTCTTGAACCCGCTCATCCTCGGTACTACCGAGGACGCGGAGGGCTACGCGCTGGGCGTGCCACAGGTCGCCGCCGCCACCGCGCTGGTCGCCGGCGTCATGTCCATCCTCTTCGGTGCGATTGCCAAGTACCCCTTCGCCATGGCCGCAGGCTTGGGCATGAATACCTTCGTGGGCGTGAGCATGGTCGCCACGAGCGGGCTGACCTGGCAAGAATCCATGGGCCTGGTGGTCATTGAGGGCATCATCATCGTCCTGCTGGCCATCTCCGGCTTCCGCACCGCTGTCTTTGACGCTATCCCGCAGTCTATGAAGGCGGCGATGGGCGTGGGCATCGGCATGTTCATCGCCATGATCGGCCTCGTGGATGGTGGGTTTGTCACCCGTGTGCCGGACGCCGCGCACACCACCGTGCCGGTGAGCCTGGGTATTAATGGATCGATTTCCACTTGGCCGGCGCTGGTCTTTGTCATTGGCCTCATTATCTGTTCCTTCATGGTCATCCGGAACGTGCCGGGCGGGCTCTTTATAGCCATCGTCCTTACCACCGTCATCGCGTTCATCGTGCAGGCGTTTACCGGCTCTGAGGATTGGGGCATGGCCGCGCCCGTGAAACCGGAGGCGCTCGGCGGCATTCCGGATCTGTCCATCGTGGGCGATGTGAACCTGGTGGGCGCCTTTACCAAGATCGGCGTCATCTCCACGGTGCTGCTGATTTTTACGCTCTTGCTGACCAACTTCTTTGATGCGATGGGCACCATGACCGGCCTGGGCAAGCAAGGCAAGCTTGTTGACGCCGATGGCAACCTCCCCGACATGAAGAAGGCCCTCGTCGTCGAGGGCTTCGGCGCCGTGGCCGGCGGCCTGGGCTCTGCTTCTTCCAATACCGTCTTCGCGGATTCCTCCGCCGGCATTGCCGATGGTGCGCGCACCGGCCTGGCCAACCTCATGACCGGTGTGCTCTTCCTCGCCGCGATGTTTTTGACGCCGCTGTATGAAATCGTGCCCATCGAGGCCGCCTCTCCGGTACTTGTCATCGTCGGCGTGATGATGGCCGCGCAACTGACCGAGATCCGCTGGACCAAGATGGAGATCGCCATCCCCGCCTTCCTGACCATTGTGACCATGCCGTTTACCTATTCCATTGCCAACGGCATCGGCGTGGGCTTTATCTCCTTCGCGCTCATGTCCACCTTCGCCGGCAAGGCCAAGGACGTGCACTGGATCATGTGGCTCTTGGCTGGCCTCTTCGTGATTTTCTTTGGCATGGATCCGATTTCCAATGCCATCGGCTAGCCTAAGGGCATGCTGATTACTGACCCCACAGACCCTCGCCTGGACGATATTCGGAACCTCAACAAATCCGATAAATCCGGCGAGGGTCTCGTCATTGCAGAGGGCCCGCTGGTGGTCGACCGGCTGGCCGAATCCCGGTTCCCCATGCGCTGCCTCGTGGGCTTTCCCAAGAAGATAGAGGCCTATATTTCTGAGTATGGCGAGCCGGAATGCCCCATCTACGAGGTCTCTCGCGAGACCCTAGCGGAGGTGGCCGGCTTCGATATGCACCGCGGGCTGGTCGCCGCCGCGGACCGCGCCCCGGAGCCGGAGGTGAGCGAGCTTCTAGAGACCGCCCAGACCATCGCCGTGCTCGAAGGCGTGGGTGATCACGAGAATATTGGCGCCATCTTCCGCCATGCCGCCGGCATGGGCGTGGATGCGGTGCTGCTGGGCTCCGGTGCGGCGGATCCGCTCTACCGGCGCTCGGTGCGCGTGTCCATGGGGCACGTGCTGCGCTTGCCCTTTGCCCATTTAGAGGGCGGGTTTACTACCTGGCAGCGTTCCTTGCAGGCGCTTGCCGACGCCTCCTTTACCCTCATCTCCCTAACCCCCAACCCCCAGGCGGTGCACTTGGCCGAGGCCATGCATGGCCTGGATAAGGTGGCGATGCTCGTCGGCGCGGAGGGCCCCGGCCTTACCGAACACGCAATGAAGGCCACCGATATACGCGCACGCATACCGATGGCCCCTGGCACGGATTCTCTTAATGTGGCGACCGCCGCCGCCATTTCCTTTTATGAGCGCCAGCGCTCCTTGAGCGACTTAAACGTCTGAGCGCTCCAATTGCCAATGAGCGAGCCCAAGTGCTTGGCGGTGGAGATGATTTCCTCGCCGGTGGATTCCGGCTCGGCGCTATGATCCTCGTAATCGTCATAGTCGTTCAGGCCCAGCTTATTGGCGGACTGTGCGGCTAGCTCGCCCACGGTTTGCTTGGGCTTCGGCGGGTCGATCTTTGGCTCTGGGCGGCCATCGACGGCGTAGCCCACAACGTCCAGATCCGGGCCATCATGGCCCACTTCGATGCCGAGCCAGTGTTCCTGGGCTGCTTGCATGATGCCCTGCGGCTCAAAGGGGAGGGAGATACCGCCGAGCGGCTCGTACTTTTCGCCTGCCCAGTAGGGCGCCTCGAAGGGCTCAGGCAGGCCGGTGTCTTCGTAGAGGTGCTCGCGGGTAGCGCATAGGCAGCGCTTGAGCTCGCCGCCCTCCCACAGGGCGAAGCCGGCGTAGCCTTCTTTTTCGTTGCTGGCCAGCGCGATGACGCGCTGGGCGGGCACCGCATTAAGGAGCGTTTCTGGCAGCTGGGAAAGGAGAACAGAATCCCCCTCGCAGACCGTTTGCACCACGGTGATGCCGGGGTAGCCGCCGATGTAGTACTCGTTCGGATCCGTCTGCGCGGAGCGGTTGAGCGGGAATTGCCCAATCGGCGTGACCGGGAAGGTCGGGTCTAGCTGGGCGAGGAATTTCCGCCCAAAGCCGCGATCCGCCTTGGGCTCGGTCTTCAACACCTCTTCCGCATTGGGTTGAGAGATGTACCAGAGAGTAAGTACAGCGTGAGAGATGTCCACGATTAGTCCCTAGGGCGCTTGGTATTGGAGCGAACACCGAGCAGCACGTCCTCCCAATGCGGGGTGACAGCCTTGCGGCGGCGCTTGGTGGGCTTTTCTTCCGGCGAGGGGTTCTGCAAGAACTCCTCTTCCTCCGGCTCTTCCGGAGGGGTGGTCGGCGCGGTGAGGTCGGTGACGTTGCTCGGCTGATCGCCATCGATAGCTTCGTCATAGCGGCCGCTGCCCAGCGAGGTCAGCGAGCGCACCGGCTGGACGAAATCCGGGTCTGTCAGGTCCGCGGCCACCGAGTTGCGCGCCTCCACCGTGGCAGGAGAGGACATGGACTGCTTGAAGTACCACTCCGCCTCGTTCTCGGACAAGCCGGCCTTCCACGTCACGCGCACGATCCAGGCCTCGCCCTGGTGGCGGTAGGCGTCCCAGCTGGACTCGGAGAGCGAGTGTCCGCGGGCGGCAAAGGCGGTGGCCAGAACCTCCCACAGGGTGAGTTTGGCCGGTCCGTCCTCGCGTACCGGGTGTGCCTGCTTGGCAATCTCCGCGATGCGGTTGCGCTCCAGCATGACCGGGTAGGCGAAGGGCTCGATGCGAGATTCGGTCACGCCCATTTCTTCCGCCAACTCCGCCGCGGAGGCGCCAGCGCGAATGCGGTTTTGGATCTCCGCCGGGCGGATCTTTGTCTCTTCCACCGGTTCCGGTTTGGTGGGCTTGGCCAGGCTGATGGCCGGAGCCGCCGGTTCCTCTTCCGGGGTTTCTGCGGGCTCGCCCTGCAGGGCTTCGCGCAGCTCATCGGTGATGGAGAGGAAAAACTCTTCGCCGTCTTCGGTGCGCAGCACCAAAGAGGTTTCGGTCGATTCGCTGTCAACTGGGAACAGCTCGCGCATAATAGGGCGCTCCTTTTGCCTATCGACGGCGGACAAATCTGTGATGCATTCAACTATAACGTGAAAATGCCCCGCGGCCTGCGAGGCGGCGGGGCATGTTGGGGTGATGCGTTAATTCGTATCCAAGACGTAGTCGATGCATTGGGTCAGTTTGGCGATATCGGCCGGCTCAATAGCCGGGAACATGCCGATGCGCAGTTGGTTACGGCCCAGCTTGCGGTACGGCTCCACGTCCAGGATGCCGTTGGCGCGCAGGGTGGCGGCGAGCGCTGCGGCGTCGACGGACTCTGCGAAGTCGATGGTGCCCACCACGAGCGAGCGGGACGCAGGCTCCGCGACGAAGGGAGTGGTCTCCGGGCGGGATTCGGCCCAGCTATACAGCGTGGTGGAGGATTCCGTAGTGCGCTCAACCATGCCGTCCAGTCCGCCGTTGGCATTCATCCACTGGAGCTGGTTATCCAACATGAGCAGGGTGGCGATTGCCGGGGTGTTATAGGTCTGGTTCTTGCGGGAGTTATCTACTGCCGTCTGCAGGTTGAGGAAGGTGGGGATATAGCGCTCGGAGGCGTTGATTTTCTCAATCCGCTCCAGTGCGGCGGGGGACATGGCGGCGAGCCACAGGCCGCCGTCGGAAGCAAAGCACTTTTGCGGCGAGAAGTAGTAGACGTCCGTATCGGAGATGTGCACGGGCAGGCCACCCGCGCCGGAGGTGGCGTCCACGACCACCAGCTGCTGATCATTGCGGGGGTGCGGGCGGGTGACTTCTGTCATCGCGCCGGTGGAGGTTTCATTGTGCGCCCAAGCGACAACGTCCGCCTCCGCAGAAAGCTCGTGCGGGTCGGGTGCGGTGCCCACTGGGGACTCCACGATGGATGGGGCATCGAGCCAGGGTGCACCCGCGGCCGCCTTGGCAAATTTAGTGGAAAACTCGCCAAAGGTGAGGTGGGCGGAGTGGCGTTCAATGAGCCCGAAGGTGGCAGCATCCCAGAAGGCGGTGGCGCCGCCTAGGGAAAGGACAATCTCGTAGCCCTCTGGCAGGGAGAAGAGAGCGCTCAAGCCTTCTCGCACCGAACCTACGAGGCTCTTTACCGCCGGCTGACGGTGGGAGGTGCCCATGACCGCGGGGTCAATGGCCGCAAGCTGGTCGGGGCGAACCTTGGAAGGGCCGCAGCCAAAGCGGCCGTCGGTAGGCAGGAGGTCGGCAGGCAGCGTAAGTTCGGGTGTGCTCATGCAAGTCAGTGTAGAACAGTTCCGGTCGAACGGCAGTTATTTTAGTCGACCCAATCCTGTTGGCGGCGTCACAAAGTTTGCTAAAGTGTGAAGAGGTATCGAGCTAGCTTCATTAAGTTAGTGCTTAATAGTGACTCTTCACGTAGAGAAAGGAACTTCCGTGGCTTCTGAAGACAACAAGGTAGTGCTCCAGTACCCAGGCGGCGAGTACGAGATGGACATCAAGCAGTCCACCGAGGGCGACTCCGGCTTTGACATTTCCAAGCTCCGTAACGAGACGGGGCTCGTTACCTTCGACCCTGGTTATACCTCCACCGGTTCCACCGAGTCCAAGATCACCTTCATTAACGGTGAAGAGGGCATCCTGCGCCACCGCGGTTACGATATTGCGGACCTGGCGGAAAACGCTTCCTTTAACGAGGTTTCTTATCTGCTGATCAAGGGGCATCTGCCTAACGAGGAAGAGCTCAGCCACTTTAACCGCGAAATCCGCCACCACACCCTGTTGGATGAGGACTTCAAGGCCGCGTTCAATATCTTCCCGCGCAACGCGCACCCAATGGCCGTGCTGGCTTCCTCCCTTAACATTCTTTCCGCGTACTACCAGGATCAGCTTGACCCGCTGGACCCGGAGCAGCTGGATAAGGCCACCGTCCGCCTGCTGGCTAAGGTGCCAATGCTGGCTGCATATGCTTACCGCGCTTCCCAGGGTAAGCCTTATATGTACCCGGATAACAGCCTGAACGCCCGCGAGAACTTCCTGCGCATGATGTTCGGCTACCCCACCGAGGAGTACGAGGTTGACCCGGTTGTAGCTAAGGCCCTGGATAAGCTGCTTATCCTCCACGCTGATCACGAGCAGAACTGCTCCACTTCCACGGTGCGCATGATTGGTTCCGCTCAGGCTAATATGTTTGTCTCCATCGCCGGCGGCATTAACGCTCTTTCCGGCCCGCTGCACGGTGGTGCAAACCAGGCCGTTCTGGAGATGCTGGAAGATATCCAGAACAACCATGATGGTGACGCTACCGACTTCATGAACCGCGTGAAGAATAAGGAAAAGGGCGTTCGCCTCATGGGCTTTGGCCACCGCGTGTACAAGAACTACGACCCACGCGCGGCAATCGTCAAGGAGACTGCCCACGAGATCATCGATCACTTGGGCGGCGACCCAATGCTGGATCTGGCCATGAAGCTGGAAGACATTGCGCTGAATGACGACTACTTCGTCTCCCGCAAGCTCTACCCGAACGTGGACTTCTACACCGGCCTGATCTACCGCGCCATGGGCTTCCCGACGGACTTCTTTACCGTCCTCTTCGCCATCGGCCGCCTGCCGGGCTGGATTGCACAGTACCGCGAGCAGCTGGAGATCAACACCAAGATCAACCGTCCGCGCCAGATTTACACCGGCGAGACTTTGCGCAAGGTTACCCCACGTAACGAGCGCTAAAGCGTCCCGTGGGTTCGCCAAATTAAGCCGAATCGGGTGGTAGCACCTATAATAGGTGCAGCTCGGTTCGGTTTTTAATGCGACCGCACGAATAAACTAGATTTCCCAAGGAGAATAATCCCCATGGATAAGCCTGTTATTGAAGCCCAGTCTGGCCCAGCGCCGACCGACCTTGTTGTAGAAGACATCGTCGTCGGCGACGGTGCTGAGGCACAGCCTGGGGCCGTAGTGGAGGTCCACTACGTCGGCGCTGAATACGAGACCAACCAAGAATTCGATTCCTCGTGGGACCGTGGCCAGTCCATCGAGTTCCCACTGACCGGTCTCATCGCCGGCTGGCAGGAGGGCATTCCGGGAATGAAGGTGGGCGGTCGCCGCAAGCTCATCATCCCGCCGGAAAAGGCCTACGGCCCCGCCGGTGGCGCGCACCCGCTATCCGGCCGCACCTTGGTCTTTATCATTGACCTCATCCGCGCCGACTAAAAGCGCTCAACCCCAGGGTTTGAACTGGCCCCCAAAAGTTGGACTGGTTTAATTCTAGGTGGTTAGGGGTTCAAGGGTCTGATTCCGATAGTGCATCGGGGTCAGGCCCTTGAGTCGTTGTTGGATGCGTTCGGTGTTGTA
>NZ_JAVBIG010000021.1:0-15856 GCF_032821655.1 Corynebacterium sp. CTNIH16
CCGACGCCCTCCCCCACCCCGCCATCCTTACCCAACTAGCCCCCTACATCGCCGTTACCGCCGCAATGGGCATCCCCTCCTGCTCATTGCCTCAATCCTCAACGGCGGCATCACAGCACTAGAGACCCCGTGCCGACGGCTTCATCTCCGCCACCACACTGCATCTAGTGTGGAGCATCGGAATGGAGTTTTGCTGCCAGTGGTTATGCAAACTTGTGGTTTACAGCAAATTGATAAACTCCCCCGTTTATCCGAGAACGAAATCATTAGTCCAGTGCACGCTATAGCTTAATAATCCGCTCCGTTAACATTGATTTCAGACGGGTCTTTGATTCGTGTGTATGTCGGCAACTGTGATGCACGTTCCTTTAGGAAGCTCTTGATGGTCGCTTCGCTAGCACCAAGCTCGTCAGCGAGACATGCCTGGATTGCCAATTCCGAAAGAGAGTTAATCCTCGCGATTTCCCCTGTTTCTGGGAGCACTCGATTTAGGTGCTTCATTGCTTGATAGACGAAATTTGCTTCATCCGACCACTCCTCGAAAAGATCTGGGAGTAGATTTTTCGCGGTCACCCCCACTAAGCGAAAAAGCTGAAAAGCTTTCTTATGATCAGCAGTCGAGATACTGCTAGTGTCCTCCTTTAGCTTAAAACCTAGAGCCTCAATCCCCGCGCCTAACTGCAACGCCTTCACTTCAGGGGCCATCTTGGGATTTTCGATAGTTTGAATAAAAAGCTGGATAGCGTGGTATTTATTTTCACGCATTGATCGCCAAGCATCCATCATTGACTGATCAAATTCGCTATAGGGGATTATGAAATCCCTTCTCGGCTTCGGCAACCTTGTGTCCATCGCCGCGAAGCTTGAGTTAAAAATACTAGCCCATTCGCCGACTGACGATGCCTTTGGAGGACAAGGAAAATTGATACTTCCCAAAAGCTTTCATTTTGCGAAGTCTCTTGTCTGAATTTTCCCTCTAGGTTCGTAGCCTCCAGGGACGTCCACGACAGTAGCATCAGTAATTCCTGAAAGTTCCGAAGTTCCCTTAGCCCGGCTTTCCAACTCATGCCGTTCTGGTTCGAGCGAACTTCCAGCATAGAACGACACTGGATACTGATTTCATTAACTCGTTCTTTGTGAGAGGGCCTGGAGTAGGGCTTTATACTCACACATAGTTCATCCTCCACGAGGGGAAAATCCTGCGTTTTATAGTCAAACGACTCGAGAGTTATTTTGTCTTTAGACGCGTATGTTTCAGTATCTCTCACTAGGTTAATGAACCGTCCAGAAATCCCAGAGCTGATCCATTCCTCTAGCCCCCCCGATCTCAGCGCGCAGCCCTACAGGGTTTTTCCAATAAGGCGGCTCGACAAACATGGAAATCGCAAATCGAGGGCGAAGGGCGATTTCAATGGGATTTCCTATTACCTCCGTGTGCCCTTGATACGCCCGCGCTTGTATTAATGTCAATACTCCGCCCGTCGACTCAAAAGCGCAGACTTCAGGAATGGAAATTGGCTTGACTTCTTCCCCGTTCGCTTCCATATATAAACTGGTGTCGAAAGCTAACTTCATCGGCGAATCACTGTGCAGGATCAATCTAATTACGACCTGCCGAGCCTCTTCTAAGCAGAGTACGCCAGGCACCGAAAAGGTTTCTCGTTCATACTTCCAAGTTAAGAACCCCGAGAGCCGCTCACCTTGATGGAGAAAATTCAAGTAGTGCTTGTTCACTTCTCTCTTCCCTTACATTTTGGCACCCAACATACCCACATAGGTTCCATGCTTGCTCGTGACCATTTACAAACCCGCAGACCTTTTAACGCGAAGAAATACTCCACATTTGGCTGTACCAGTCTTTATACTCTTGGTTCTAGGTACCAGGCGTGCCTGTTGTCGGCTTAGTTTGCAACAGACCTCACCCCAAGGCGATTGCACAGCAAGCCCAATCGCTTCCTCAAGATGCCCGAAAACAACACCTACATGGCAAAACAGCAGCACCTCACGCCCTCGACAACCTCACCCATGGTATTGACAACAAATATAGGAACACCCCAAGACTAGTACTCGAAAACATTGACCCTTCTATTGAAGACATTTTAAGAAGGCAACGGATAATGCTGAGCAGGGAGACTGTAAGTCAACATTCGCTGCGCACCCGATATTTGGAACTTTGTTCCACCAGCCACCTCCATGAGGCAAAGACAACTGAGCAATCGATTAACCATGGACTTTGAAAAGTCCTGTAGCATTTTCTCCATGAGGAAACGAGACACATCCAGGTGGGGGGTCGGAAAACTATACCCATCCCCTGCATTCTGGTCGAGGAATGAGGCAACTGATGGCCTGCATACCATCCAGATTGGAAATCAACTCCTCGATATCCTAATCAGGGATCGCGGTTCGAGCACAACGGTGGTTACATTCCAACATCGCATATCTGTTCGAACCTCTTTCCCTACGCTTGTAGGCGAAAAGTTTACAGGCGAGGCGGGAGTTAACCTGCTTGCAGTAGCCGATCCAAGTGTCGGCTTGAATCATGAGGTATCTCTTGGTTGGTACCTAGGCAACCGAGCCATCGGACATCTGAAGCCAATCCTCCACCCGATTTTGAGCGAGGCAATCGAAGCGTTTCATCCCAAGCGCTTAATTTTCTTTGGCAATTCCGGAGGCGGATACGCAGCCATGAATTATGCCGCTGATTTTCCAAACTCTATCGCCTTAACCGTGAATCCCCGCCTCGATCTGAGCCAAGGCCAAGATCAAGACTGGGCGACTTATATGACTAAATGTCATGGAGCTGTCGGAAGAACTCCATACCAGAGAATCAGCTCCGAGTACGGTATAAATCTCGCCGACGTAATACCAAGTTCGGCCCAATTCCATGCAGCTATGTACCACAATACTGGAGACTCTGAATTTCTCGAGAAAAACCATGCGCCGTTTGTAAAATCTCGTACTGGCGACCTTGATATAGCTGAACGTCTCGATTTCGATGGTAACGGGCATGTGCCAATACCTAGAGACAAACTTATTGAAATCGTCCGAGAGCTTGCAACCCCTTCAGTACCTCAGTCAGAAGCCATAAAGGCGGCTGGGTTTATACGCCCCAATTAGTTTCACTTCCCACGCTATAGACTAAAACACACCTGCAGGGCGACCGTAGGTTCTAAACAAGGTGCGCGCGTTATTCGGCTCACCGCTGACAGCAATCCACTTTTACAGCCTTCAAAATCCACTTGGTTCGAAGCGCGCACACTTAATCTCTATTCTCACCTTCTATTTCCAATACGCTTTTCGAGTCATATAAGGAAAAAGTATGGGACATTTAAAAAACAAAATCAGAATAGCTGCATCGATCAGACTGACATCACGATAGCCTAAGCAGAGAGCGCAGATAGTCTTACGTATAATCTTTCTCAGCGGAATCCTACGAGGAATAGACGAATAGAGGACAAAATGAGTTCAACTCCACACGTGGCCTTTGTAGGCCTTGGATATATTGGCTTGCCGACGGCAGTCGTCATGGCAAATGCGGGCCTAAAGGTTACTGGCGTAGATGTGAACGCCCCTAACGTAGAAAAAATTAACCGTGGCGAAGTAACCATAATCGAACCAGGCTTGGAAGAAGAATTGCGCCATGCGCTCTCAACTGGAAATTTCAGAGCCACCACGGAACAAGTACATGCCGATACCTACATCGTGGCAGTTCCAACCCCTTTCACAGAGGGGCATGACATTGATATGAAATTCATCTACTCGGCCGCGGAAGCAATAGCTCCGCAACTTGAGGGAAATGAATTGATCGTACTGGAATCAACTTCTCCCCCTCTGACCACCCAAAAGATGGCGTCTAGAATTCTCGAGCTTCGCCCGGACTTACAGGCCGACAAAGAGGGTGTCGCCGCTAGTGAGAAAACTCTCTACTTTGCACACTGCCCCGAACGAATTCTTCCTGGTCAAGCTATAGAGGAGCTAAAATCGAATGACCGGATTATTGGTGGGCAATCTAAAGAAGCTACACGCCGTGCGACCGAAATCTATGCGAGCTTCTGCAAAGGTCAGCTGCTAGCCACGGATGACGTAACTGCTGAGATGGCTAAGCTCACCGAGAATTCATTCAGAGACGTCAATATCGCATTTGCCAATGAGCTATCTGTAATTTCGGACCGCCTCGGTATTAACGTATGGGAGTTAATTAACCTCGCCAACCACCACCCACGAGTTAACATTCTTCAACCGGGACCCGGAGTAGGCGGGCATTGCATTGCAGTAGATCCTTGGTTTATCGTTTCCGCCGCACCAGAAGAAGCACAGCTCATCCACACCGCCAGGAAGGTCAATGATGGGAAGCCTAATTGGGTTCTCAGGAAAGTGATGGAGGCTGCCCAAAAATCCGCCAATAATGTCATTGCAGTTCTTGGCCTTGCCTTCAAGGCTAATATCGACGATCTACGAGAATCTCCGTCGCTGGATATAGCCACGGAGATTGCTGCAAAATTGCCTGAAAAGCAAGTACTAGTTGTGGAGCCTAACATCCAAAAACTCCCAACTGGCTTGGCCAACAAGAAAAACGTGAAGCTATCCAGCGCTAAAGAAGCGATCGAAGCAGCGGAAGTTATCACCCTTTTGGTAGACCATGATGAGTTCAAATCTATTAATCCGTCGCTTCTAACAGGAAAGACCATCATCGACACCAAAGGGCTCTGGACATAAAAATGCAGCTAAAGTCCTCAAAGCCGATGAAACCTACTTAAGTGATCAAGTTTATCGATGGTAGGGAAAATCACTCCAGCATATACGTACGGGCATGTTTGCCACAAAGGCGTTTGTTTAGTCTACGAGCCTTTCTAAAGGTAGATAGAACGTTCTTGACAGTCGCAATATTCACGACCAAGTAAGTCCGACTAGACGTATTCCTTTCTTACCCCGCTTGCGTCCATTCTGGCGAAGAATTAGCTCTCCATTGACCGAAAATATCCTAAGTTCCATCACACCGCTCACTGCGAGCTTCCCACAACCCAAAAATCGGAGTCGAATGCGAGTCAGAGATACTCATCGATGGGGAATTGGAAAACTGTACCCTTCCAAACAAGAGTTTTTGGACAATCCTGTATCCAGTGGATTGCACACAATTCAAGCCGGGAATCTACTTCTAGATATTTTGGTAAAAAATCGCGGTTCTGGTACTACCCTGATCTTCTTTCACGCTTCTGTCACAAAATCCAGCACATTCCCAGTCCTTGTGGGAGATGGGCTGGCAGAAGCGGCTAACGCGAACCTTATCTCAATTTCCGATCCGACCCTAGCGTACACCGACAAGCTCCGATTAGGTTGGTACATCGGCGTAAAGCCCCTTGGTTCATTTCCGAACTATGCGAAATCTCTGCTTCACCATGCGGTCGAGAGTCTTAATACTAAACGTGTAATTCTGGCTGGTTCTTCGGGCGGTGGCTATGCTGCTGTGAACTTTAGCCGATTTTTCTCCGATGCAGCAGTTCTCTGCATCAATCCCAGATTAAATCTTGCGACCCGCCCCACACCGAAATTGGGAGACTTCTTAGTTCACGCGTATAAAGCCTCAGGTCGAACCCAAATCTCGAGGCTCAAAGCAACTTACGTGCAAGAAAACGCGGCCGATTTTTATCCTGAAGCTCTAACGAATCATATAGGAATTCTTCAAAATTCGGGCGATACAGACTACTACCAGGGGCAATTCATCCCTTTCTGTAAGGCGCTCAGCCCCGATCCGAAACTCTGGACCAGGACTGACGGCATTGGAGATGGGCATGTTCCCTACCCAAAGCAAATTCTACACACAGTAGTCCAAAACTTAGCCGACCTGAGATGCACCGTCCCAGAGGCCTACCAAAAATCAGGATTCCAAAACCACGGAGACTGATTTGCTGCTTTGGGACAATGAAACGATATTGACTGAACTTGTTTCAGAAATTCGCTATTTTCTGTTGAGAAACTTCGCGGCTTCGCTTTCAAAGACTACAGCCGGCTCCACGTACTGCGCTCTATTGTAGTCAACAATCTGCTGCGCCCTTTCAAACTTTTTCTGGGTAATACACTCACCCCATTTGGCGTATTCTGGGGAAATCTCGCTGAGTAACCCCTCCATGACGATCCTTCCGTCATGGAGCCAGATTGCCTGCTTACAGGTTCTCCGCAAGGTTTTCGCACTATGAGACACCATGAAGACTGTGCCGGCATTGTCAAGTAGTTCAGACATACGTTTTTTGGCTGTGTCGGCAAAGGTAGCGTCTCCGGTTCCCAAAGCCTCGTCAACCATTAGAATTTCTGGGTTCCTAGATGTAGCGATAGCGAACGTCAAACGGGCCGACATACCAGAAGAATATGTATTCATCGGCCGAATCAATGCTTCTTCTTCAAGGCTCGATATCTTCTTTACTTCGGAAATAAATGCGGGCAAAGCATCCTTCGAGATCCCCATGGCTAGCAAACCAAGCTTAATATTTTCCATTCCTGTCAGCTTGGGCTGCAAAGCAGCCGATACACCCAGAAGCGACGGTGTGCCGCCCACTAGCACTTCACCTGAAGTCGGAGTCTCGATTCCCGCCAACATTCGAAGCAATGTTGACTTTCCTGATCCATTTTTTCCAAGAATGCCTATTGCTTGCCCCTTTTCCGTGGCAAAGCTGACGCCCTTGACCGCATGAACTGAGCGCTTTTTTGAAGGAAGTAGCCCCTCGAGTCGCCTACCCTCATTTACTGGCACCCGATAGATCTTATTCAAGTTCCTTGCGACTACCGAATATTCAGCGGACATTGGAATACCTCGCTTCTGCCCGCCAAAAGAAAATAATCCCAATAGCTAACATGCCAAAAGCACTTGCGAACATATAGGCCCAAACTTTTAGCGATGGCAATTCAGAATAAAGCACCACGCCTCGTACAGACTGTAAGAAATAAAAGGCTGGATTGAGCTCCAAAATAGCTTGCGCTGTGGCGTTGGATGTAAAACGATCAATCGAAAAGAATACACCTGAAGTATAGAACCACGCCCGCGACACGAAAGTCAGAATAGCTTTCAAATCAGGAATAAACGCAGTTATACGAGCCACGACTAAGGAAAGTCCACAAGAAAAGACGTGCATCAAAACGAAAATAGGGATGACCAAAAACGCGCTAGGCTTCAAGACATCAGGATATTGGAAGACAAGACCAAAAAAAATGGCTACTAACGCCGGAACTATATTCTGTAAAAAATTTTTAGTCGTGAGAGAAAATGCAAGAGCCGCTCTGGGGAATTTGAAAGAGGAAACTAGACCCTTCGACGACTGAATCAACCCCGCGCCTCCGTTAAGGCCTTGACTCATAAATCCGAAAAAGACAAGACCAATAATCAAGTATCCGATGAAATTATCAATGCCTCGGGAAGTCTTGAGTAAGAGACCGAAAATGACTCCGTACATCGCAGAGTTAAGCAAGGGGCTGAGGACGTTCCATGCACGCCCGAGAATCATATCTCGGTTATTGGTTGACGACTTTCCTTTCGCTTCTTCCCAAATAAAGTGTCGCCTATTCCATAGATTCTCTAGATAGTCCTTCAATGGAGGCCTAAAAGACACAGGCCGAAGACCTGCGTCATCGATTATCATCAGTTTCCGCCTCGGCTCGCGTTTAACAGACTCGTCCACAAAATCCTCAATCCATCAGTTAGGAACTTAGCCTAGGAAAGGAACGGGGCTTTTCCCCTTATCCAAGCTGAACCAATATTATCGCCTGTGGAGTCTTCAAGCCTAAGCAAAGCCCTTGACGTCCAATTCTCCGCATCATACAGTAGCGGTGTCTCAAGTGGTCTTATAAGTTCGGTTCTTCCTTTATCCGTTCCAACGTTCACCACGGCCGTAATTTCAGCAGGATTTGAAATCCCACGGCCATTCAAATATTCGGTGAAGTTCCCGTCGACCCGGAGCTTTCCGGTCACCTTATCGTACTCTCCACGTACGGTGAGGGAAGGAGGGTCAACTGAAAAATCGTACGCATTCGTTGCGCAGTTCGCTTGTGCGTTTTGAACTAAAGTCATTGCCGCATTCTGAGTATCGACAAACGTTCCGACACCCTCTCTACTCATCGCCCCACCAAGATAATGGTCTGTTTTGAGCATGCCCGATAGATTCCCATAAGATCGAACATAGAGGAAAAAAGCTTTGCCTCCTCTAATCACTCTGAGATCAACCCCCAGACCCCTGAAGGCGCGCGCTTGCACCTCAGTGAAAGCTTCAGGAAGCATCCACGGGGTAAGCTCCTCAAGTTTCTTAAAATCATTGGCAGAGAAAAACTTAGACCCAGTCATGACTAGGTCCCATTCAGCCAAATCGACCTGTCCCGCTCCGGCAGGGTAATAAACTAACTGATTTGCCACACCGATCGCCTTGGTCGCACGACCTCCTTGCTCGGCTGCCGCATCAGCTATTTGGAATATTTCCGACGCAGCCCAAGGAAGCCATCGGTCATCGTCATCAATCGCAGCTCTGATACTCGTTGCAAAATCCAAATTGGATTCCATCCGCAGTCGGCACAATGTCTTTGCGGTGAGTTTCTTAGCGTTATCTGAATAGAATTTGTTGGGGAGACGGACTGCATCAATATGCCCAGTATCCGCCTGAGGGTAGCCTTCCCGCGGATGAATGTACGGAACCAGTAAGAATGTGAAGAAAGATGATTGCCTGTTAAGAGCGTTAATCAATCGAGACAAGGAAAGAAACTCTTGAAGCTTGTCAACAGAACAATACGTCACATGGAGCGCCGTACTATTGACAATAAAATGTTGATTCGCAATCGATTCAAGCGTTTCCCGATACATTGTCAATAGCTTTGAAAGCGCATCGCGGCTTGTTTCAGTGTCGGCGAAGATGGTCTCGACCAGCAAAAACCTCCTCGCGGCTGGCTCGAGAAGCTCGCGCGAAGGAGAGTAATTGGTCCCGTGTCCACAAGCCAAAATAACCTGGTTCAATGCTTCCGCTTGGTCATCCTCAAGCAAAGAAAGGTCCACCGTATACCGAGCCCCGCTGTCAGCTTCGATACGCTCACCCCACCACAAAAACAGTCGACGCCAAGATAAATTCGCAGGGGCTTTTATCGATTTAAAACGGTCGGCATTAGCCATTTTTAACTCCCGTTCTGTCGCCAGTGACGCAAATGTCTCGAGATCCCTGTTAGAGCATTTGCCTTTTCCTTTATATTTTCTTTAGGCAATGTATGAAGACCCCGCCGACTTTTCCAGATTTCAACCTGAACACGTCCGAGCTTTGAATTTCGCAGGGCATCCAATCGCCGTTCAGATGTAGCCAAGCGCTCTTCAAGCACCCTCTTTTCTTCTCGCAGGTGCGCCAACTTGGAAATAGCCGACTGATTCTTCCCTATGGGCTGTTCTGTGAGACCGTTCTCAGGGATTCGCGTTGCGGTCGTTAAAGCTTGCGGGCTCTCTTGAACAATCCGATTGTGTCGCACTTCGATTTCAGCTGCGCGTTTGCGTAGTAAAGCCGGCAACTTTTGCGCTAATCCTTCATCCTGCGCAAGTTCGGAGAGTTGCTGTGCGACGGGGTCCCGTCCTTCGATAGCTGGATCAACCCAACAGATTCCACCGTGAACATTCACGAGACCTGCTTCGGGAATCTGGCTCATATTGTGTTGCCTTGAGGTTAGTGCAAACGAAGACTCCTTAAAAGCTTGAGGAGGCGTATTCCCAAGATGGCGCAAAAGCTGACCACGAATTGATGAGTAAGAATGGCCTTTTGCGACGTTAAAGCATCTCTTTGCTGCTTCTTCCACATCGTTTGGGCGATCAGGAAGAGTCAACAGCAATTCTTTAAATTCAGAAATAGAGTTGACGAAAAGTGGGTAGTCATCTCCGAGCAACTGCTCGTGCAAGGGCGTACGGTTTATGATGGAAGGCCTAGCTAATGCTCCATACTCGAGTATTTTTGTCGATAGTTCCGAACTGTTATTCATCGACTCAGCCCGCCAACCAACGCCAATTTGCGCAGCTGAAATGAGGGAACGCGAGGTCAAGCGCGGTACTCGTCCGTGCCATGTCACCCCCGGAGTGGAATCCATTAGCCAACGGTTATTGTCGACGAAGTAAGGATCGTCCTCGCTCCTCCGGAACTGATCACCGGCAATATCCAGGGTCAAACAACTTCCAGATGCAGCTACCGACTTGAAGGATGCCAGGATCAGGTCGGTATTCCAAGCTTTGAAAAACTTTCCTGTGTAAACAAATCGGTCAGGGTGCTTACTGTAATGATAAAGTTCTTCGAAAGTTCCTTCCGCATCAGGGACATGCGGAGGCAATAGAGCAAGCTTTTCCTGATCATGTGACGGCAACAGCCGAGACAGTCTTTGAAGTATCGCCTGAGTCTGACAGAGGAATTTGACCCCAGAATCTCTTAATACTCGTAGCATTTGAACTATATCATCATCAACGCTTTCATTGACCGTAGTAATACCAGTTACGTATACGGACAGTTTGGATGCTACTTCCGGAAATTCCTTAACTAGGTAGAAAGCCGTTTCTGTGTCACGCAAGAGGATTGAATCGAAGTCTTTTTCTATCTCACCTATCGCTCGAGCATACTCGCGCCTTTGCATTCTTTCCCCCGATGGGGCGTTGGAGAATAGTGCACGGTTTTTCGAAGCAAACGGGTCCAAAATAGAAACGTTTTCATAATAAAGAACTTCGTCTAATACTTCTGTTTTCCGAATTGGGTTAGCAGTCAGTAGAGTAACTCTTACTGAAGACACCCCAGCCAGCATCGAGCAAACGCCTGCTAGAAAAAAGGCAGACCCATCGACAACGTTAACGTTGATATACCCAGAAACTAAGACGCGAAAATCTTTCCGCTCATATGAATGATTCATTTTAAATTGCTACCTTTTTAGTCTGAATTTGGCCTCGAAATCCTGGAGCGTTGGTTTTCACTCTCACAAAACACTCATTAGCTCCCAAGCGTTGCCCAAGTGCGACTGGTACGCAGTTTGACCGCTGAAAGTTGATACTCTCTACTACTTCACCGTCACGCATAAAATCAAAGGCATACTCTAGATTCTCCCCGTTAGCAACACAGATTATTTGTGGCGTCCCCAGGAATTCATGCGTTACAATTTTCCTCAATCCAAACTTGGCATGACATCCTTCCCTCGAAGACTTCATAGATTTTCCGACTTGGCGAATCACCTGTTCTAGCGTTCTTTCCAATTCGTAGTACCGATCCCGCCAAACAATCTCTTGCTCGTCATAATTCATAAGTGCTTCCTAACTTTTATTCAGTTGCAAACGAATATAATCAACTTCTGCGCCAATCGTGGCCTTCCGCCCACATTTTTCTAACATCGCCAGTGAGCCCTGCTTTGATAAGCGTTGAAAGAGCTCCGCGTCGAAGTAGAGTTCCTCGATTAAGTCTGCCAAATCATTTATTGACTCAGGTTGAGCCAGCAGACCTGATACACGGTGCTCGATAAATTCGGGAACGGCAGCTACTTCGCTGCTAATAGTGACCAACCCTGAAGACGAAGCTTCACACATTGACACACCTTGCGAATCAAAACGAGTCGGGCTTAGGAAAATACCATGCTCGGCATGCAGGTCACGGATTTCTTCCTGCGTAAAGAACCTATTTTCCAACTTGACGTTATCGAACTGACGAAGCGGTTCGACTGTCTGATCGAACATCGGACCGCTTCCACATATTGTAAAGCTAAGAGCCTTAAAATACGGCCGCTTTGAAAGTTCAAGTATGGCACCAACAGTCTGATCATTTGCGTACTTTAGCGAGGCGAATGGGCGGATACTCAGGATTTTGAAACGCTTATTATCTTCTTTTTCGCGATATGGAAATACTTCCTCATCTACCAAATTCGGAATGACCGTCGAATTTCGGAATTCAGCACCATTATCGGGTTCTACGACATACTTTTGAAACCATTTCGAGACATTAACGAAGCTAACGTTTAATTCTTCCTGCGTCATAAGGTCATGGAAGAAAGCGTTTTGCTTTAAATAATAAGTATCTTTCTTTTCTAGGGCTGCCTTTATATCTTCCGATGTATTTATGAAATTAAACCACCTACGGTACCAAGCTTCCGCTTCAAAACCATGAACCCAAACAATGACCGGTTTTTTAACTTTCAATTTCTGCAAAGGTCGAATACGCTGGGGCTCCGCAAAATGTATTAGGTACCCATCAAAGTCATTACTGGCCACATGTAATTCGAGAGCACCTTCATTTCCAACCGTCACTCGGACGCCATCAAATTCGTATTCATAAGCCTGCCGCACCGGTTCGTGATTATAGAAAACTTCGACTTCTAATCCAGCCTCTTGGTAGGCTTTGACTCGTCTATGTATGAATCCATTTCGGTATAGAGCCTGCTCACTAGGATAGGCGTTACAAATAACTAATAGTTTTTCGGGCATTAGGTGTTCTCCTTCTTGACTATCTCAAAGTTTGGCTCACGCCTAACTTTGAGAATCGTTTCCTTCCAAGTAAGTATAAATCTCTCTATAGCGGCTCGCATTTGCTTTCCATGTCCGTCCTTTCACCCATTGTTTCCCTAGCCTGATCAGTTCTTCATCGCCCATCGCCTGTTTAATTTGATATACAAATTGATTCAAATCACCAGGAGGGAAAAATAGGCCTCCTGCACCTGCTACCTCTCTAAGCGCCGGAAGATCTGAGCAAACAGTCGGCACTCCGAGAGCCTTTGCCAAAAGTGGTTTCAATGGCGTTACGTTTCTACAAACCTGAGCATCGATCCGAGGAGTAACAAAGACATCTAAGACTGCATACCATTTCCAGATATCTGCGTTTTCCTGGCGCCCAGCAAAGAGGACCCTATTCCGTACCTCTAAATCTTCAGCGAGTTTCCTTAGGTTTGGTAATTCAGTTCCATCCCCCACGATTAGCAGATTCCAATTTTTGTCGAGTTGAGTTAACGCTCGGATCGCTAGCTCGAGGCCTTCATACCCCACCACTGAAGTCACCGACCCGAACCATTTAGAATCGCTGTCTAATCCCAGCTCTGCTCTAAGCTTTGGAACGTCAATGTCGCGATATAGATCTTGATCATCGATTGCATTAGGAACTACAAAAATCTTGGAAGCCTCAACTCCACGAGTTACCAAATTCGCTTTGGACACTTCACTAAGAACCACTACGGCACTCGCTGCCTTCATCGCCTCGGTTTCTCTCGCCCGAGCCAAATTATAGTACTCGGATTGGCGAGCGATTTCTCGCTCCTCTTCCTGCACCTTCGAAAGCCAAGTATTTTCAAGTTCTCCTCGTACTTCATACACCCAAGGAACACCCAGCTTTTCGGCTGCCCGCGAGACTATTTGAGCATTCTTGAAGTCAGTTGTTGTGTGGAGAATCCGGGCATCTAAATCTCGGGCACACCCAATCAACATCTCCGCAGCAAGCTCACTTCTCTCCGTCAAAGTGGATGGATACCTAATAGGAATCAATCGGCGATATCGAACTCCATCAACCGTTGAAAAAGGAGTAGAAGCAATCGATCCAATCACGACTGGGTACCCCAATCGTGTAACACCTTGAACTGGCGTCCCAGTATTTTGAATAGCCTTTAAAGAACTATGGGTTCGATAAGTATATCCCGACTTTGTAAATGGAAGGCTGTTGTTTAGGAACCAAAGCACTGTTCCATCGTTGGGTTTGCAGGAACGGTCGCTATTGGCAGCCCGTTTCTCTAAGCAAGGGGCGATCTCCTGCTTTAACTGTGACTTTTGCTGCTCTAAGCGTCTAGCAAATCTTTTTCCAGCCTTTTCCTTAATTCCCGTTGCTGAACTATAAAGAAAAATAGCTTGCGAAAGCTCTCCCCGACGGTGCTCATCGTCGCCCTCAAGCACACTTCGGCTAATCTTCATCTTTGAAAGTAATTTATCGAGTTTGTCCAGCCCAGCACGCTGACGAATCTTTTCCAACACATTATTGTATAGCGCTGCTGGATCTTCTTGTGCCATTCTTACAGCTGTCTCGAATAAAAAGATCCACTGTTTAGAAACAAATTTAAAACTCGGCATCTCGATGAACACTTTCCAATAAGCTCACAACGTTTACTTCGGCAACCTCGTTACGCTCTTTGTAGGGCCAAGTGGACGCTTCTTCTCGCGGCATTAAAGCGCTAGGGTCATTAGCAAGCCTCTTCCACAAATTGGCGAGAGCCCTTGGCTCGTTTGGTGACACAATGTCACCAGCGCCTGTTGTTCGGATTAGCTCAGCGGTTTCCCCTTGGACTACCCCTGAAATATGCATCTTCGCTGCCATCAGTTCGTAGGTTTTTGAAGGGACAGTCCTCAGAAGCGGCTCCCAATCAGCTAAGTGAACCAACGCCGTATCCGCCCAAGAATAAGGCTCATCCATTTCCCTTGCTGACCTCTGCTTTTCAAAAGTCGCGGACACCCCAAGGTCTTTGGCTCGATAGATCAAGTTTGTCTTTCCGTCCCCCGCCCCAATAATTCGCAAATTCACATCGACGCCCAACTCTTGCGCAATTTTTACAGCCTTAAGCACATTCTCCAAATTTTGCGCTCGCCCAATAGTCCCCGCGTAAAGGACGTTAATTTCAGATCGAGAAGACCGAGAAATGCTAGTCTTTTCAAAATTCGTCCCCCGCGGAAAAACGTTTCTCACAGTAACCAATTTTGGCTTCTTTGAAGCTACCCGTGCACCAAATTTCTCTGCCAATTCGTCTTGAAGCCATGACGAAGTCACCATAACTCCATCCGCTTCAAACAATGATTTGTCCAAAGCCATCTCAGTCAAAACTTTGATTAGTTGCAGAGGTCCTTTACTAAGGATTTTTTGCCGCAAAGATACCGAGCCAACACTCTCATTCCACCTGTGCGACTCGTGCAAAAGGTCCGGCCATGCATCTCGTAAATCAATTACATACGGGATTCGTAAAATTTTCGCTGCTGCATAGGTAACCATGGCTGTGGGTAGCGCGGGAACCGTACCAACGATCACGTCTGGCCTCGACCTATAACCGCCCAAGCCACGAATCAAAGTTACGAAAAATTGCCCTGCCGCCACTGAGATCTGACTTACAACTCTAGCTGTCAGACTTGAGGACGAAGGTACGGCTGCGACTCTAAAGATACGTTCCCCCGCTGCCCCGCCTTCACCCCTGCCATAGGGAGCTCTAAGTTCACGAAGAGAGCAGAACCATTCAGCTATCCCCATATTTCTACGAAAGTTTCTTGGTGGAGCAACTACATCCACCTGGTTGCCTGCCTTGACCAACACTGATGTTAACCATTGCCAGCGCCTTTGCGGGACTCCGTTTTGCGGATACCAGTAGTGCGACAACACAAGAATCTTCAAGACACGGCTCCCTTTCGTACGTAATTTCACCGCAAGCCTACCAGGCAACCACTGAATTAATTGCGCAAAACCTTCACCTCAGCAAACGAGGAAACCCACCAGAATATTTTAGTTTTAATGCTTCAACCAGGCGATTTGGTTGTATCGCACGAATCCATATATAGTTAGTTCTCGTTGCACAGAGAACACCGAGTTCGATGTACAGCATACGCATAATCCTCCATAGCTCAGTTGGCAGAGCATTCGACTGTTAATCGAAGGGTCACTGGTTCGAGCCCAGTTGGAGGAGCAAAGCTCCCGCTTAGTAGCACTAAGCGGGATTATTTGCGTTTTGCCTATATTTCTTCAGGGCTTCAATTTTGGGTTAAGGGTCAAAATGTGTGTCTGGCTCGGCGTGTCGCGGGGGTTAGATTTGGCCTTTTTGAATGCCGATTGAGTGGGTGTAGTCGGTGTCGATAGCGTTGTCGTAGAGGGCTGGGCGT
>NZ_JAVBIG010000022.1:0-12440 GCF_032821655.1 Corynebacterium sp. CTNIH16
ACTGATAATAGGCCACGGAATGCGCACCCATCTTCGCGATAGTCAGCACTCCGACACCTCCTGTCAATCACCACGGTGACCACCTGGACACCCCATTGGGCAACTTGTTGCAAATGTACCATAAACCTAGAGCGCTTAGCGCTCGTAAAGCGTGGTCAGCGCAGAAAAGTAGCCGGCGCTTCGGTGTCTCTGGTTGTGTCAGGCAACCGCTAGCGATAACTACGAACGCCAGGACGCGATAATCACGCGGGGCAAGAAAGTCGCACACGCGACTTTCGCGGCAGCACTAAAGAGCCAAGCGTTAAGGAGCAGTGATGGACAAACTTTTCGGGCGCGAAGCGGCCAAGATTGGACGCCAAATCATCGACCAGGCCGAGCCGTTTAACGCCGCCCACACCACTAACTGGGGACTACCTTGCAAGCCCACCGTCACGCGCCACCAACGCACACGAGTCCACCGGTCGAGAAAAATCGCCCAGCACGCGCATGATAGACACGCGTACTGGGCGACTTTCGCTTTCAGTGTTTAGGATGCTGCGAGCTTTTGGGCGCGCTGGTAAGACACTCCGAGGACTGTTCCCATATCTCGCACGGTCATTCCAGCGTTTCTCATTGCAACAGCGAGGTCATGAGTGCTTGCCTGTGCCGCAGCGGCCAGTCGTGCCGCTTCTTCGCGTTCTTTTTCGGCGCGAGCTTTCATTTCCGCAAGGCCCGGTGGGAGAACAACATCAACAATAATGTTGAGTTCGTCTGGGTCTAGGCCTGCCTGAAAGGCCAGTGCTTCGCGCATCTCGTCGGCAGCATTAGCCAGCCGCTTAGTTTGGGACACTGCCCCTAGTTCGGCGCATTCGAGCACCCATACTCCGCTGGTTCCGCGTTCTGCGGTTACTGTGTATGTCGTGGTCATTACCTCCACCAGCCTTTACCTAATTCTTGGGCGTATTGGTCGAAAAACTTCTTGACTGTCACATCGTCAATCTCACGGTGCCTACCTAAGGTTCGGGTTGTGTTGCCTACCCGATAAGCGTCATGGCGCGATAGGGCGATTTCCTCAAATTCAAGACCGCGCCGCTTGGCTTCCGCTTTCAATTTCTTGATGACGGCGTTTCGCTTCATAACAGTAGTCTACCGGCGGGAGACTAAACAAGTCAACCATGGGTTGACGGTTTTTCTTGATTGTGTTCCTTCGCCAATTGAACTGGGGACTACCTTGCAAGCCCACCGTCACACGCCGCTAACGCGCACCAGTCCGCCGGCCGATAAAAGTCGCCCAATACGCGTGTCTATCATGCGCGAGCTGGGCAAATCCTTGTTCGGGGGAAAGTGCACACCCATATGACATGGTGTCCATATGAGTAGAAAAAATCCTTCACCCGTACTTCGTCCGTCACTTCGCACCAGCACCGTAATTTTCGGGGCGGCAGTCATCTCACTTATCGTCGCTGGTCTGTTTGGCCGGGTGGCAGAGCTCCTGACGCTTTTCGCCTTCTGTCTGCTTGCTGTAGCAGTGCGCGTTGGTGTCGCCATAGCAGCCACCATGCCGTGGGAGGGGCCAGTGAAAAAATCGCACTGGCTCGATGTCGGAATCTTCCTTGCACTTATTCTGGGGGCTATCGCCTTTTTCTCGCTTGCTGACCACCTCTAACGGCCCGTTAGTCGGCGAGGTATTTATACAGTGTGGTGCGCCCAATGCCGAGGCGGCGGGCAACCTCAGCCTTCGGAATACCAGCGCCTACCCACTCGCGCGCTTGCGCTACTTGTTCCTCGTTGAGGACTTTCGCCCGCCCCTTATAAACGCCGCGCGCCTTGGCTTTCGCAATACCTTCGGCCTGGCGCTCACGAATAATCGAACGCTCAAACTCCGCCACCGACCCGAGTAGGCCAAGCATAAGTTTGGCCACCGGACTGGAATCTAAAGAATAGGTCTGCCCCTCTTTGAGGAACTTCACGGATACTCCGCGTTCAGTGAGTTCATCGACCAGTCGGTGGAGGTCGATAAGGGAACGGGCAAGCCTGTCCATGCTCACCACAATGAGTTGATCGCCGGCACGCACATAATTCAACGCCCCATCGAGACCAGGGCGCTGGGTGGACGAACCACTCACCGTATCGGTGAAGACGCGGAAGACTTTTTCCTTCTTCAACGCCGCCAACTGCCGGTCAAGATTCTGATCCTTGGAACTAACACGCGCGTAAGCAATTTTCTGCCCCGCAACAACCTCTGGTTGTTCAGGAATGTCTAGAGGTAGTGACGGTTCTGTTTCATTACTCATAAACCCACCCTAGCGAACAGTGGATTAAACGCGATGGATGTAATTCCTAGACTGTCCACTTAGGGTGTACCCCAGGTGCCCCTACCAGCGCCCGCAGTTGAAGGCTTCACCTACCAAATGGTAAAGTTAGCTATATGCGAACCAGTCAGCGCTCCGAGATCCTGGAAGCTGCCCTCCGCGTCATGAACGCAGCGGAGGGTGGCGACATTACCCTTGACGCAGTGGCCCACGAGGCCGGGCTCACCAAACCGGGATTGCTATATCACTTCCGCAACCGCGACGTACTGCTCGCCGCGATCGTCGACCACGCTGCGGCCAACGTCGAGAACGACATGACTGCCACCCTTGGCAAGCCCCTCGAGAACGCCAACGCCACCGAGCGGCTCCTGAGCTACGTTCACGTCGCCGCCCACGGGGCCGCCAAGCGCGCCGAGTTCATCATCTGGGGCCAAGCGACGTATCGGCCCGAACTCACCGAACCGTGGACTACGCGGATGGGCCGCTGGCTCGAACTCCCGGACGATCTCGACGCCGCCACCCGAGCCAGGCTGACCACCGCCCGACTCGCCGCCGACGGACTCTGGGGCGCCCAGGCCACAGGTGTGTCCACCCTCCACGGCGCGGATCTCGAAGCCGTCGTCTCCAGCATTCGCTCCCTGATCGAAGGAACAACCCCATGAAGCAGTGGTTCCTGCTCGCTGGCGCCATCACTACCGAAGTGGCGGCGACGCTGTCTCTCAAGGCGGCGCTCAATCACCCATCCTGGTACATCGTGGTTGCTGCCGGATACATCGGCACTTTCGTCTTCCTCACCTTCTGCCTGCGCGAAGGAATGCAGATCGGCGTCGCCTATGGCATCTGGGGAGCCAGCGGGGTCGTGCTCGCCGCCGTGCTATCCGCCGCGATTTTCGGTGAACCTCTGACCGCTGTGATGGGTCTTGGAATGGTTGCGATCATCAGCGGTGTCCTCACCGTCGAACTCGGCTCCCAGAAAGCTCAGCAAACCGCAGCCCAGGAAGCAGGAGTCAACTCATGAGATGGATCTTCCTCGCAGGCGCCATCTTGTCCGAAGTCGTCGCGACCATGTCGCTACGAGCCTCCGACGGTGGCCGGGTGAAGAAATGGTTCATCGGCGCCATCGCGGGGTATCTCGTGGCGTTCGTCGCCTTAAGTCTCGCCTTGGCCGACGGCATGGCCCTTGGCGTCGCCTACGGCATCTGGGCAGCATCCGGCGTAGCTCTCACCGCGATCCTCGCCCGGGTCATCTTCCACGAACCCCTCACCCGAACCATGGCCCTCGGCATCCTCCTCATCGCCGTCGGAGTTCTCACCGTTGAACTCGGCGCCAACTTGGCGAACTGACGCATTTCCGCAGGTAAACCAGGCAGATTGGTGTGCTGCACCACGAGGCGCACAGACAAAGGCTCCCCAATGAGCGCCTGTGGGCCTAGCGTTGTGGATGTGATCACCTGTGTCGTCCACTACACCATCGACCCCGACCAGATCGCAGCCTTTGAACAGTTCGCCCGCGCTTGGATGCGGCATGTCGACGAACACGGCGGCACCCACCACGGGTACTACCTACCCGCGGAAGGTGTGAGTGACCGTGCGGAATCCCTGTTCAGCTTCCCCAGCCTGGCTGCCTACGAGCAGTACCGCACCTTGTTCGGCACCCACTCGGACTTCATCGCCGCTGACCGGATTCGAGACGAGTCCGAGTGCGTCCTGCGGTACGAGCGCACCTTCATGCGGCCGCTCCTACCCCAGGGACACTGAAAGGGACTCCGGCAGCACGCTCGGCACAACCCACAACGCCGCAGGTCAGCGCGTACAGATGGGTGTACTTTAAAAACGCTCGGAGGTAGGGTAACTCCCCCTCGTTGCTCAGAGACGAAATCCGCCAGCGGTGGCGGCGCGACGAGCCGAAGGTAGGACAAATACAATTCCAGTCCAGGTGCAGATGTCTTGCACTGTTGCGGCGCAGTTGTCTTCTTTTTCACCGCGTATCACCCGCGAAATTAAATTGATATAATTAGGCCCATGTTGATTTCAGGTACCGCTTTCTTGCGGTTGCGCTCTAACCGCTAAGGCGGTTTCCTACCCCGTAGGTTAAAAACCGCTCCGGTCCTTTAGCCGGGCGGTCATTTGTCATGCCCGGCTCCTTTTCAACTCCAAGGAGCACACCTGATGTCTGCATACGGACACGGCCGTCACGAACATGGCCAAAATTTTCTCACCGACCACAAGATCATCAACTCCATCATCGACCTTGTAAAACAAACCTCCGGCCCCATCATTGAGATCGGACCAGGAAGCGGTGCCCTCACTCACCCGATGGCCTACTTGGGGAGGGCAATAACGGCAGTTGAAGTGGACGCAAAACTAGCTGCCAAACTCACACAAGAAACCTCCTCGGCGGCGGTCGAAGTGGTCCATGATGATTTCCTTAACTTCCGTTTACCCGCCACTCCCTGCGTCATTGTGGGAAATATTCCCTTTCATCTCACCACTGCCATTCTTCGAAAGTTGCTGCATGCGCCGGCATGGACTGACGCTGTACTCCTCATGCAGTGGGAAGTCGCTCGCCGCCGGGCTGGGGTAGGCGCAAGCACGATGATGACGGCTCAGTGGTCCCCATGGTTCACATTTCACCTGGGTTCCCGGGTACCAAGGTCTGCTTTCCGGCCACAGCCAAACGTTGACGGGGGGATCTTAGTGATCCGCCGGGTGGGTGACCCGAAGATTCCGATAGAGCAGCGCAAAGCCTTTCAGGCGATGGTGCACACCGTTTTCACTGCCCGGGGACGCGGGATAAGGGAAATTCTCCGAAGGGCAGGGTTGTTTTCATCACGTTCAGAAACACAATCATGGTTGCACTCGCGAGGAATCGACCCTGCGACCCTACCTCCCAGATTGCACACCAGCGACTGGATCGATCTCTTCCAGGTGACTGGTTCCTCTTCACCGCACCATCGACCAATTTCACCATCGGGAAGTAGTCAACGACCTCCTCAACGGAAAAACCGAAGCCGGCGGCGTTAATCCCCCCACCAAAACCGAATTGCACCAGTAGTACTAAAAGGTAAGCGAAGTCTGGCCGCAGACGCATCAATCACGGACAACTCGCGGGCAGCGTTGTACTCGGTAAGGAAGCTCATGGTCTCGACAATAGACCGCACCCGCGACATGAGTGCGGCCTATTCGAACAAGCATTGAGCTAGTCGTTGGTCGGTTTTCTGCTTTCCATTCCTCAATATGGGCAAGCCAGCGCACTTTGAATTCGGTGAGGTTATGGCGGAGGGTTGCGAGGTCTAGGAGAACAGAGGAAGTCATGCTTTGAAGCATATAAGCTGCCCTGCCCCTCAAGGTTTTCTTCAAGTGAGGTTTTATCTAACTGCCTAACGGCAGGGGAACCGTATATTGCTTACGGTATGAGACCCCTTAAACGTCCGGATAGTCACCGCTCTTCTTTAGCTCCGCGACATGCCTAGCAACCGTGGCGCGAGAGACTCCTACCTCTGCCCCTATTTCAGCCCACGTGGGAACTGTCCCTGTCTGGAAATACTGATCGTTCACCATTTGGCTAATACGGGACTTCGTAGATCGTCCTTGAGCCTTTTTCTTACGGTGCGTCTTTTCAAGCTTCGACCTTTGTGCTTGCGCATATTTTCCCTCGGGGTCTGTTTTCCAGCGTTGTGCGGCTTTTTGTCCGCCTCTGCGTCCCATCGTGGCCAAGGCTTTCCGCTCGCTGCTGGTGGCTTTACCTGGTGCGTTAGAGCCGCTGTAGGTCTCGCTCTTGGATTGGGCGACATACCCGCGCACGCGCCTTGCCATGGTTTGGCGGTCGCGCATGGGTGGCATCTCGTTGTCGCGGCCTGCACCGCCGTGGGTGTGTGCGACGTTGTAGGCGTGCTCATAGGCGTCGATGATTGCTGCGTCTGTCAGGCGTTGGCCTTGCTGGCGCAAGCGGTGGCCAGTCTTAAGCGCATGTCTAAAGGCTGTTTCGTCGCGTGCTGCGGTTCCTTGGACAATCCAGAGCACACGCACACCGTCGATAAGTTCCGGGTCATACTGGTCGAGACCACCGGCGATTTCCGCGTCTACGTCCTGGGCGAGTGCTTTGAATGCTTGGGCTTCTTCACGGCGGGTCTTGACCGCGTTGATAAGTTCGCGGCCAGAGCTGAATTGCTGGCGTGGGGTGGGGTTGAACTGGTCGTGTCCTGCCATATCCCTTACCTGCTTTATCAAGTCTCCAAGGCGCATCACCCGGTTGTGCTGCCTATACCAACGATAAGCGGTAGGGGCTTTGCCTGTGTAGAACGGGTTGCGGCTAAAGCGGTGGGAAAAGTGCGGGTCATGGTCTAAAAGCTCACCCAGCACACGCGTGGTTGCTGCAAGAAGCTTCATCTGCGCAGATTTACCGTTACGGTCAGCGTAGACAGGGTCAATAAGCCATATGAACTGGGCTTTGCCGTTAGTTGGGTTAATACCCACCCAGGCTGGCCCGACGCTATGAGTAATCAGTGAGCGCACCACGTCGCGGACGTACGGGTTTAAGTCTGCGGGGTCACCGCCTGCGGTACCTACTTGGTCAACGTCTACGACCAGGACGGCGGCGTACTGCTTGGTGGTGAGCATGGCGTACTCGCACCGTCCTAAAGCATCAGTCTCGAAGCGATACATACGCGGCGAGTTCGTGCCGTCAGCGTTGCGTCGATAGGCCTTTTTAAAGTCTCGTGTGACTGAACCGTGGAGTACATCGCGGCCTAGATGATCGCGTAAAAGGTCGCGGTCACTGGCAGATGCTGGGGTGTTGTCCAGTCCACCACGGTCGCGCTCGACGCGGGTAGGTGTTTTAGTGTGCGCATTCTGCGCATGAGTCTGTAAACTCATGACCGTGCTTTCTCCCAGGTGTGTGCTGGGTGATAAGCGAAAGTCATCGGGTTGCCGCCCGGTGGCTTTCTTCGTTTTTCATTGTCTTTCCCTGACTCTAAATGACACCGGTGTTATTTACTAGCCATGACACGCGAAAAATATGCCTTTTACCTGCGGTTACGTATGGCTAGACATATGGCAAGCTATACGTAACCGCGTTTCAGCTGCACAGGGCTGTCTGCGCAGATTTACCATCACGGGACTTTTCCCAGTTCAGGCTGCGCATATTTACGCATACAACGAAAGCGGTTGCGCAGATTTACCACACACTCTGCGCTGATTTACCGATACGCAGAAAAAGCGTGCGCAGATTTACCCATACGGTGGCGAATTATCCAGAGCAATAGGTATACAGCAATACAGTAATACAGGTGCCATAAACCTGTATTACTGTATTGCTGTATGCCTGTAAACCTTTATTTATTGTTGTGGACGTATTCTTCGAGGTAGGTGCTAACAATCTCGCGGATGGTCACGCCTTTTTGGGCGGCGATGACTTTAAGTTCTGCGTGAAGGTCGCGGTCGATTTCAATCGTCATCTTCTTGACGTAGTCGCGGCCTGTGGGTTGGTGGAATGCGCTTCGCACTGTTTTCTTCTCGGCTGCTGGAGTTAGCTTCGTGGCTTTTTTCATTGAGGTTCGCGGGCCTTGCTGCGCCCTGGCGCGTTCTTTACTGGTGCTCATTTCATCATCTCCATGAGTTCGTCGGCGACGTGGTCGTAGCCGTGCATGTCGGGGCCTGGGCAGTATCCAAACGCTAGGTGCATATCTTCGCGTAGCGGGATTTCGGTTTTAAAGTGCGGCATGTGTTCCGCGTCGAGCGCTTCTCGTGCCGCGTCAAGGGCGCTGGTGCCTTTCCTGGCGAACGTCAGTAAGACTGCATGAGGTGTTCCGTTGACTGCGTCGCGCAGCTCCCATACTCGGGAGAGGTCGGCAGCAGCAGAACGGGTCGGAAGAATGATGAAGTCGCTGACTGCGATTGCTGCTTCGATAGCGTTCTCGTCTCCTGGCGGCACATCGATGAACATGAACTCATCGTCTCCGACGAGTGCCGCTTGCCTATCGACGCGCTTGGGGATGGACAGCTCAACCTCAAACGGTAAAGGATCACCTCCATCCTCTGCGCGTTCAGACCATTCCAGTGCCGAGCCCTGCCGGTCTAGGTCGGTTACGGTCACGGTCTTTCCTCGGTGGGCGAAAACCGTGGCAAGAAACATCGTTGTGGTGGTCTTGCCAACGCCGCCTTTGGCGTTAATGGCGGTAATGATCATGGCTTCTCCTAGGTGTATAAATCATTGCCCCTACCACTTTACAGGTTTAAGTAAATACTGCTTTACAGGTTTACAGTAATACATTTTTACAGGTGCCTGTAAAGACAAAAGAGCAGGCAGATAGCACTTTTATTTTTCTTTATCGTCAGACTCGGCAGAAAGTCCAGCAAGCATGATGCGGTAAAACTCGTTTTCAATGCTCTTTTCTTCGAAGTCCGCAGCGACGTGTTCCCAGTGGTATTCCTCCAATTGGGGAAGCATCGCTGTTACTGCCATCTTGAGGTAGAAACCACGACTGCGTCCGGTGCGAGCACACAGTGTGTCTAGGCGCTCGATGATGTCCTCTGGCATGCGTACAGATACCACGCGCCCGGAGGGGTGGGGTCCTTGAACCATTGACGTAAGTCCTTCCCTTGCCTGTCGTAAACATTGTTTACGTACTGTCTTTGGCAGTCCTACTCTTTTTCTCGTGAGCGTTATTTGCTTTCGTAAACATTGTTTACCATATGTCCGGAGTCCACGAGGGCGAGCGAAATTTTCTACAGTTCCGGGCTGTCGTTCTCCGGGGTGTCATCGAGCCAGGTGTCTTGGTCGTTGTCGTAGTCGCTATCTGCGGCGGCTTGCTGGTGGAACCGGGCGAGCATCTCATCATCTGCGGTGGTACTAATACCGAGTGAGTCGAGGAAGTCCATCGACCGTTTCAGTCCTTCCTCATTCCGGCGCTGGGTGTTTAGCTCGTCTAGCTCGGTCTCAAGCTGGCGAATCGGATCAGTAAAGCTGTCGCGATAGTCCACAGCCTGGTCATAGGATGCAGCTACCTTGTCGCGCACGGTGATTGCTTCGTCTAGGAGGGCCTGGTCATTGTTGCCGTGGCGTAGCCTGCCGAAAAAGCCCCTCGAGTTCTTCGTGTCCTCGAACTCGCGCACTACAGCATCTTGCTTGGAATACTGCTGTCCGAGCTGTTCAACCTGCTGGTTAGCCTGGTCGTACTCACCGCGCAGCGTCTCAAGCTGAGTGTTTACCCGTTCTATCTCGGCATCGATACGCTCCACGGCGTCATTGGACCGTGTAGCACTGTACTCGTTGCCTGATTCCGGTTCTGGCACCTCATCGGCGTTGTTGGCCTGGGCGCGAGCATGGAAGTCAGCAAAGCGCGCTTCGCGTTTAGCGGCAAAGCTGCGCATGTACTTACCCATTTCGGTGCCAGCAAACGGGTTATCGGTATCCGTTTGGGAAGGCTGGTTGACGAGTTTGGTCAGCTCCCAGTCCTGCTTGGCTTGCCCAAACAGCGCCTGGGGTGTCTTATCGCCTTGCTCGCGCATTCCTGCGGATACCAGCAGGTCGCGGGCGTATTCGGCAGACTCACGCCGTGCGACCTGATTCACCTGGCCGTGGCCGGTCTCGGTGTCTCCTGGCTGGGTCTCGGCGATATAGAGGAAGTTGCCCTCACGCCCACGAGTCATAGGAACGTAAACACTGGACTTATCTAGGTTGCCCACACCAGCAACAACGCGGGACACATCCACGGTCGCGCCTTGGGAACTATGACCAGTAGCGGCATACCCCAGTTGGGTGTGTTTATCGAGGTAGTCGCGGTTTAGTGTCACAGTGGCTAAATCATCATCACACCGCCGGGCTGTGATGGAACCGTCTTTCCCGATGGAATCAACGACCCAGCGTTGACCATTGCGGACAACATCGCCGTTGCTGGTCACCAACTTCGCATCGTTGCGACGAGTCAGGATGACATCACCGACACCGGCTGTCAGTCCATCAGACAAGCCCAGGCGGTGCTCAGGGTTAATCTCGCCGCGCTCTGCGCGAATCTTCTGCGCCGCAGCATTCAGCGCAGTGACCTGGTCGCGGGTAGCAGCAACCAGCAAGGACTGCTTTCCTGCGGCAGTATCATCACGCCACCCGGCCAACGCATCGTCCATCATTGCCGTAACCGATCCTGCGTGCAGGCGCTTGTTCTGCATGTACCACTCGGCGGCACGAGAAACGTCTGCTTCCTCTCCACCGCGCAGCCACTTCGATGCTTCACGCTCACCCGCGTCACGCTGGCGGAACACCTCGCGTAGCTCCACGGCATCAGGCAATTCATGGGACAAGGTCGCCAGCAGGCCAGAGCGGGCCTTGACCGCCGAGTATTGTTCTGGGTCTCCCACAAAGACCACGCGCGCGCCGGCAGCAGTGGCAGTCTCCAGCACACGGATCGTATCGGGGTTAGACACCATGCCGGCTTCATCAACAACCACAACGGTGTCCCGGTTCCATCCCAGCTTCGCCGCTGTATGCTCCGGTATCAGCTCGTCTGTGCCAACAAAAGCGCGCGCAATCGTCATGGATTCATCGGCCACATTCTCACCCACCATCACGTCAGCAGCCTTACCCGTAGGTGCTAGGCCTACGACGTGTTTACCAGCCTGATTCCATGCCTTGTGCGCGGCCTTGAGCGAAGAAGTCTTACCGGCACCAGCCGGTGCGACCACTACAGACGCCAGGTAGTCAGAGCCGACAACCGCGCGCATAGCATCAGCCTGCGCAGGCGAAAGCTCACCCTCAACCGGTTGGATTGACTCGGCGGTAACCCCGCGCTCCACGCGCGCGGTGGCCATATCAACGCCACGTTCAACCTCGTCGACCACCTCGACGGTGGTGTACTTCTGCGAGCCTTCACGCTGGGTATTATCCAGCTCTCGGGACTTCTCCGGGGTCACTGACCAGGTGCCACGCGTCCCCAATGCAGCATCAACAAGTCCTTCGACCGTGACCGTCATATCCTCCGGGGAAACTGCGCCTGGGCGGATAAGTTCTGCTGCTTTTTCGGCAACATCAGCTCGGGTAAACGTGGAGCGTTCTGCAACAACCGCGCTTAAAATCTGGGATGGTTTCGGCAAGAAATCCTCACCCACCGCGCGCGCTGGCGCTTCATTGTTTGGCACAAGTCCGGCCACAAACTCACGCACCTGCGCGCCGTGTTCAGCACGTGCCCACTCGGTTTCCAACTCCTCTAGTGGGGTGTCGGTGTCCTTGGTACGCCGGGTGATTTTCTGCGCGATACGCTCATAGGCCGCACGTGTTTCAAGCCCATTGTCGGCCTGCCACTGGTCGATTTCACGCGCCCTGGTCGAGTACGACGCAATCAATTCTGGGTCATCAAGGCCGACGATTTCTGCGCATCCGTTGACCACGTCGCCGAACTCTACGCCGAGTTTTTGGCTCAAGATTTCACGCACCGTGGCTTGATACACCATGCCTGCCGCGCGCGCCTCATGGTACAAACTCACCCCATCGAGCGTGCGAACTTTGCCGTCGCGGCATAGCTGTTTATTCGCCAACAACACGTGTGAATGCACATGCGGGTCGCCCGCACGTGAAGTGCGGTGCTCGTATTTCACGCCCGAAATACCCGCCAACTTTTCAACAATAAGACGCTTTCCCGTCGGCTCTTTTACTTGCTTTCGCGTGTAGCTGGCATGCTCCGACAAGTAATCCAGCGCCTGGTTTACGGCCGCCTGGTGGGCTTCATCGACGATGCCACGCACGGCAGAATCTGCACCCATACCCCACAACAAGGAGACAGATTTCGGCGCACAAAACGTCAGATCGAAGCCTGGAACACTATCCTTTCGCGGAGCATTTCCAAGCCCCGTACCGCTCGGAGCGACCGCCTTATTGAACCAATCCTCAACCGTTTTCCCCGACACAATCGCACCGTTGTCGGCGCCCAAAAACGCCGAAACTTCAGCCATGTTTTCGCCCCGAAGCCACGCCGAAGCCGGTTGCTTTCCGTCCTCGGAATAGTACGAATCCGGCCCCCGATTCTCATCAACCGTGGACTGATAATAGGCCACGGAATGCGCACCCATCTTCGCGATAGTCAGCACTCCGACACCTCCTGTCAATCACCACGGTGACCACCTGGACACCCCATTGGGCAACTTGTTGCAAATGTACCA
>NZ_JAVBIG010000023.1:0-7762 GCF_032821655.1 Corynebacterium sp. CTNIH16
CCACACCGAGGATTTCCCGTCGGGGGCTAGATATATGCTTCCGGAGCATATACTTTCCGGAAACCTACAGGTCAATCCGTGAAAATCCGCGATTCCGGACACACTTTTTGACCCTTAACCCCATGTTGTCAAGGCCACGCCTTGCAAATGCCGTGGTCAGCTTTTCATGCTGGGCGAGCTTTGCTAGGGTTGACAAAGTTATGGAGGTGCGCGTTAAGCGCCCTATTAGATTTAGTTCCCAAGGAGGGTTAGCTGTGAGCGATGAGCAGCAGCCGAAGAATTCGGGTGCATCGCGCCCGACCGGTAAGCGTCAGCTCTCTGGTGCGGCTACCACGTCCTCCGCGGACTACGCCGATAAGCACGTCGTCCGCGTAGAGGATAAGAACCACGATGACACCCCAGGTGGTGGCGTAGCCGCTTTCCCTGGCGAGGTTGCATCCGAGATGAAGAAGGTGGTGTGGCCTACCGCTAAGGAGATGCTGCAGTACACCCTCATTACCTTTGCGTTCCTTATCGTGATGACCGCTTTGGTCTGGGGCGTTGACACCCTGGCTGGTCTCGGAGTTGAGCAGGTTCTCTCTGATAAGTAAGATAGCTGCATAACCTTTTATCCCGCTGTTTCCGCTTCAAGGAACGGCGGGATACTTTTTGCCCATACGCGGGCGGGTAGGCTGGTCCTACGCAACGCGCCGAGGAATTTTTTGGAGTAAGAATTATGAGCGACGAGAATAACGTCGAAACCGTAGGCACCTCGCTGGAAGAGGCAATGCAGTCCAACGTGCAGGAGCAGGCGGCAGAGCACGCTAGCTCCGTAGAAGAAGCGCAGCAGGAAGATGCTACCCCAGCCGCTCCGGCAGCGGAAGAAACTGAAGGAACGGCTGAGTCCACCGACACTGCAGGCGAGTCCGCCGAGTCCACCGACGCAGCAGAACCGGCAGCGGCCGAAGCTGAAGCCGAGGGTGCAGCCCCTGAGGCCAGCGAAGACGAGTCCGAGGATGCCGCCTACCGCAAGCGCCTGCGCGCCTTTACCCGCGAGCTGAAGAAGCAGCCGGGCCAGTGGTACATCATTCAGTGCTACTCCGGCTACGAAAACAAGGTAAAGACCAACCTGGACATGCGCGCCCAGACCCTCGAGGTAGAAGATTCCATCTTCGAGGTCGTTGTTCCTATTGAGCAGGTCCTGGAGACCAAGGACGGCAAGAAGAAGATTGTGAAGCGCAAGCTGCTGCCGGGCTACGTCCTGGTTCGCGCTGAGCTTAACGACGCCGCATGGTCCGTCATCCGCGAAACCCCGGGCGTGACCTCCTTCGTGGGCAACGAAGGCAACGCCACCCCGGTTAAGACCCGCGACGTAGCTAAGTTCCTCATGCCCAACGAGGCGCCGTCCACCAAGGGCGATGCTGCCCCGAACGAGGCAGAGGGCGAGCAGGTTGTGGATATGCCGGAGAAGGAAGTGGCCAAGAAGTACGCGCACGACTTCGAGGTGGGCGAGGCAGTGACCATCCTGTCCGGACCGCTGGCTGCCGTATCCGCGACCATTTCCGAGATCGACCCGGAGACCGGCAAGATGCAGGGCTTGGTGTCCATCTTCGGCCGCGAGACCCCGGTGGAGCTGTCGCCGACTGAGATCGAGCGCATCTCCTAAAAAGTGATTTTGTGCAGGGCGCACGGTGTTCTAAACTGGAACGCCGTGCGCCTTTGGCGTGCGTATAAGAAAACGTTTCATCCTCCGGTGGCCCACTGAAGGTGAGCATCCGGACGGGATCCCGTTATTCATCGTGGCGGACATCCCGGTAACACAGGAAAGAGGTAATTCGATGGCTCCTAAGAAGAAGGTATCCGGCTTCATCAAGCTGCAGATCGAGGCAGGCGCCGCTAACCCGGCACCGCCAGTTGGCCCGGCACTGGGTGCCCACGGCGTCAACATCATGGAGTTCTGCAAGGCTTATAACGCCGCTACCGAGAACCAGCGTGGCAACGTGGTTCCGGTTGAGATCACCGTCTACGAGGACCGTTCCTTCGACTTCAAGCTGAAGACCCCGCCGGCAGCTAAGCTGCTGCTGAAGGCCGCTGGCATCCAGAAGGGCTCCGGCGTCCCACACACCGACAAGGTCGGTTCTGTGTCTTGGGATCAGTGCAAGGAAATCGCAGAGACCAAGTTTGCGGACCTGAATGCACGTGACATCGAGAACGGCGCTCGCATCATCGCCGGTACCGCCCGCTCCATGGGCATCACCGTTGATGGCGCACCGGAGAAGTAAAAACTTTATGTGGTAGGGCCAGCTACGGCCCGCCAAACACCACACCAATCCAGAAAAGGAATTGTTAAATGAGCACCAAGTCTAAGGCTTATAAGGCCGCTGCGGAACTGGTAGATAAGTCCCGCCTGTACCGTCCGATCGAGGCCACCAAGCTGGCTAAGGAGACCTCCTCCAAGAACTTCGACGCCACCGTTGACGTCGTATTCCGTCTGGGCGTTGACCCGCGCAAGGCTGACCAGCTGGTTCGCGGCACCGTTTCCCTGCCTAACGGCACCGGTAAGGACGTTCGCGTTGCTGTCTTCGCTGAGGGCGAGAAGGCTACCGCCGCTCAGGAAGCTGGCGCTGACATTGTTGGCACCGCTGAACTGATCGAGCAGATCAACGAGGGCAACATCGACTTCGACGTTGCTATCGCTACCCCGGATCAGATGGCCAAGGTCGGCCGCGTTGCCCGCGTCCTAGGCCCGCGTGGTCTGATGCCGAACCCGAAGACCGGCACCGTTACCGCAGACGTTGCTAAGGCAATCTCTGAGGTTAAGGGCGGCAAGATCTCCTTCCGCGTTGATAAGGCTGCTAACCTGCACGCCATCATCGGCAAGGCATCCTTCGACGCTGAGAAGCTGGCTGAGAACTACGGCGCCCTCATGGACGAAATCCAGCGCCTGAAGCCTTCTTCCGCTAAGGGTATCTACATCAAGCGCGCTACCATCTCCACCACCTCCGGCCCGGGCATCCCGGTTGACGGTTCCGTGGTTAAGGGCTACACCGAGTAAATCGGTGTAGCGCACTGCGCTTAAAGCTAAAGGGCTTCGAGGAATTCCTCGAAGCCCTTTTTCTATGTTGTGAACCGCAGGCAGTTAAGTGGCGTCAATATCGTCTGGCACCCATTCGCCGCCTTCGGAGTAGACGTTGCGTGCCAAGGGAATTTGGTGCGAAGCAGACTCGAGGATGTGCATAAAATATCCGGCTGTATTCGGAATGGCGAGGGTATCTCCCACGGCAATGCCATCCGGGAAGTCCAGTTCGCGGCGCAGGATAACCTCGTCTTCAATGCAGTAGGCACCCACCACAAAGCCGGTGCGTGGCTCACGGGAGATTTCCTTTACCGGCCCAGCCGTAGGTACCAAGAGAGGATCTAGCAGGATGTCATCTGCGGCGGTCCGGCACTGCGTGCGATTCATCGCCACGCCGATAAGGGGCAGGCCATCAGAGCGTTCTTTGAGAAAGCTCACCTCGGTGAGGATGACTCCACAGCCGTCGAGCAAGCTGCGGCCGGGCTCAAGATGTAGGGCGATGTTCCGCTCGCGCAGCTCCTTGCCAGCGGTGCCGTAGCCGGGGACCTCACCGGAGAGGAGCTGGTTTAGCCACTGACCGCGGGTTGGCTCCTGCCAGAAGGGGTAAGTATTGGACAGTGGATCCGCTTTCCACGTAAAGGGTTCCCCGGTACCAGCGCGTTGGGAGGCGATGCGCTCGAGGTAATTCTCCCACTGCTCGCGGGATTCTAGGTAGCTCATGGGCACTCCGCCGCCGATATCGATGAAACTAGCGGGCTGGCCCAATGTGCGGAGGTGCTCGACCAAGGAAATTGCCTCTGCCAGGGCGGTCCGACGGTCGGCTTCGCTATAGCCGTGCAGGTGCACGTGGACGCCTACAGCACGAAGTTCCTTAGGCCACTCGGCTTGCCGCCATGCCGGCAGCCTCTCCCCGAAGCGGGTGGGAGGTAGGGAGTTAGGATCTGGAGCGAGGCGTGGTGCCACGCGGGCGGTGGTGTCTAAATCCCTCGCAATGGCGGCGATGCGGCGGGATTCGGCGCGAGAATCGCAAGAGATAGTGACGCCTCGCGAAACCGCGAGGCGGAGCAAGCCATCTGTTTTGATAGCGGCGCTGAGGATGATGCGCTCTGGGGCGACACCGCGGTCGAGCACGTGGCGGAGCTCGTTCTCGCTGGCTACATCCACCCCGAGCCCGGCATTGCGTGCAGCATCGACAAAACACAGAGCCTTATTGGCCTTGCGTGCGAAAAACACCTGAGTCTCCACGCCGTGGGAAGCGCCCGCGTCGAGCAGCTCTTGGGCATTGTGGCGTAGCGGAGCGGGATTCAACACGTTCACCGGAGAACCGTAGCGCGAGGTTAATGTGCTGACGTGCTGCGGGTTTTCGACGAGCTCACGCATCCACCGTTCCCACCGGGCGCGCAAGGGGACGGTGCCGTGGACGGGTAGTGGGTCTACGGGAGTGGTGGTCATGGGTTTCCTACTTTCTCCGCCCAGCGGGGGATGTCATCGTGCACGGAACGGTTAAGGGAGTCATGGCCGGGCAGGGAGATCTCATTCATCCGGCCAATTTCCACTACGCCAGGAACGTCGTGGAAGGGGGAGGGGGTGGCTTGCGGAGCAACGGTGGCGTCAATAAGCAGGTCCACGCCGCCCTGCTCCCGCCAGGAATCTATCTGCTCAGGCGTGCCTAGGTAGTGGGTATTCACCACACCGGAGTGGATCAGCTCGAGCAGGCGCTTGGCTGTGACCGGTGGCGGACCAAAAGCCACGCGCTCAAGGGTGCGTGAAAGCTCGCGGAAGCCGGGCATGGGTCCATGTGCCTTGTGCCAATCGACGCATTCTTGAAATACCCCACGAAACGCCGCGCCTACGGCTGCGGCCGGGGTGAGTGGACCGGTACCTTCGGCCGCACGTAGGGAAGCCTCGAGCTCAGCGACAGCATCGCCAGTGAAATCCTGACCGTCGATAACGGCGGCGAGGTCTGCAGTTGAGAAGTCACCGAATTCGCCTGCAGCCCCGATGAGGATCTCACGCAGCTCCGAAGCGTTGTCGATATGCGCGCAGGCCTGCCGCCAGCGCGGTGACACCTCCGGCAGCGGTGTCTGCGGGGAGGGCTTTACCTCCATGAAGCGCCCGCTGCGGCTAACCGGGTAGATGGTTTCGGCGGTATCGCCATACAGCAGGCACACATCGATGAAGCTCAAGGCGGCACCGCGTACGCCGATTTGCCGTGCGGAGCTCGGAAGATCGGCACCGAAGTAAAGACCGGTGACCGGTACGCAAGAGGCCTCATAGGCCAAAGACCCAGCGTGGAGATGGTCGTGGCCGGTGCAGACCAGGACTTCGTCGAAGGGGGAGCCATCGACCATGAACCCTTCTCTTTCGGCGCTTACCGCGGTCACGCGGTGCTGCAGGTGCCGAATGCGAACGTGGGCTGGCGCGCGGCGCACTGCTGCAGACCAGGTATCGGCGAGGAATTGGCCCACCTGGGCCCGCGGCGGGAAGGCATCGGTGTTGTCTTCACCGCGGCGGGTGCGCCAGGCGTTGAAACTATCGTGGGCAGTGGTGACGATGGCGCAGTTGACGTTGAGGTGCCACTGCGGCGGCTGCTGCGGACGGTAAACGGCACCTGCACCGGCGGGGTAGGGGTCAAAGACGGTGACATCGAGTGGAACGCGGGCGCGCTCGAGGAGTTCCTCGACGGCCCACAGGCCACGCGGGCCAGCTCCAATGATGGCAATGCGGCGGGCAGAACGAGAAGAGGTCACTGCGCCGACCCTTCGATGCGCGCCGCGAGTTCAGAGGGCGAAAGGTCGAAGTTTTCGCACACCCAGGAGTCGTTATAAATGGTGTCGAGGTAAGGCTGGCCGGCGTCGTGCAGCACGGCAACCACTTCAGCCCCTGCCGGTAGGGAGGGCGCGAGGCGCTGGAAGGCGGCGATGACGGCACCACCGGAAGCGCCAGGCAGCAGGCCCTCTGCTTGAGCGAGCTGCCGGGCAGCAACGATGGCATCGAGGTCTGGAACCCTCTCCACGGAAGAAGGCGAAAACTTGGTGGATAGTTCGGTTACGATTCCGGCGCCATAGCCAGGCAGCATGCGGGTGCCACGCTCACCACCAAAAAGCACGGAGCCTTCCGCATCAACGCCGATTGTGTGGGTGTCGGCGCCCAGCTCGGAGAGCTTGCGTACGCAGCCGCCAAGGGTTCCGGTGGTGCTCATAGCCACGAGCAGATGACTGGGCGCCTGACCGAGCTGGTCCAGAATCTCAGTCATGGTGCCTTCCGCGTGGGCGTGGAAGGCGGCTTCATTGGAATACTGGTTGAGGTTGAAAGACTCGGGGATCTCTTCCAAAAGCTCGGCCACGCGGGTGCGGCGGGCGGTGAGCCAATCGCCGGTTTCTGGATCGGGGTGGTCGAGCAATTCCACGTGTGCGCCGTAGGCCCGCATGGTAGCTACCGTGGAGGCGTTGACCCGCGGATCTACCACGCAGTGGAACTTCATCCCCTGGAGCGGGGCTTGGCGAGCTAGAGCCATGCCCAGGTTGCCGGAGGAAGATTCCACCAGCGTCGAACCCGGGCGGATATCGCCGGCTTCGAGGCCTGCCTGGATAAGGGCTCGGGCGGTCCGGTCTTTTGCAGAACCGCCGAGGTTGAATTGTTCGAGTTTGAGATAGAGGTGGACATCCGGCCGGGGGCTAATCGCCTCCACTCGCATGAGGGGGGTGTTGCCAATCGGCGGGTGCGCTTGAGAATGAATCCTGGGGCTCATCATTAGCCCCATGGTAGACCTTTACGTCCACCTTTTCCGCCGGCCTAGTCTTTGATCTCCGCATAGGCATCGAGCACGGCTTGGCGTGATTCCTTTAGGTCCACGATGGGCGGGGCGGACAGCGCGGGTGCCCAGCGGCGCACGTACCCGCCCTTAGGGGGCGAAGCGCTGGGCCTGCGTTTCGGGGTTGAAGATGCGAAAGAAAGGCGCGGCATCATCGCCGGAACCGGCCACCCACTGCCAATTAAAAGGATTGGAGACGGCATCGGCGTCCACCAAGGTGTCCCAGAAACATTCCTCGCCCAGGCGCCAGTGGATGCCCAGGTTCTTGGTGAGGAAGGAGCCCACCACCATGCGCACGCGATTGTGCATATACCCGGTGGCCCATAGCTCGCGCATTTCGGCGTCGATAAGCGGCATGCCCGTAGTGCCGGCCTGCCAGTCCTTGATCCGCGGCGAACCACACCTCCCGCGGGGAGACCTCGCCAAAGCGCAGGTGGGGCGAGAGTAGGGAGGTGGCATTGAGCGCGGGAATATCGCGCTCCCCGGCGTAGTCGGCCAGGTCCAGCTGGGCTAGTCGCTCGCGCGCCCCGGCCTCGCCGGACGTCCAGTGTTCGGCCAGGGATGTCGCCCATGCCGGATCGGTGGGTTTGGGCCAGGCAGATACACTGCTTGCCGACGCCCCAAATCCGGCACCCCCTCCGGTTCATCTGCCGCCACCTGGGAGGCGACGGCTTTGGAGAAGGGAGTAAAGACCTTATAGGGCCGGCCTTGGCCATTGGTGACCTCCCAGGGTTCCACCAAAATGAAGCCGGGCGAGGAAGTCGCGGTGATGCTGAACTGCTCCCCATTAGTTGGACTGAGAAATCAGTTACCTACTAGTGGGGAGCAGTTGTATGCATACACGTAGTTCGTTGTCGGCGGGGCAGCGGGAAGAATTGGTGGCTCTTTTCGAG
>NZ_JAVBIG010000024.1:0-4393 GCF_032821655.1 Corynebacterium sp. CTNIH16
CCAACCCAACACCATCGGCGCACTACCGATTGCTGTAGCCCGGGACTGCGGTTGCGAAGTCGGATACCTGCCAGGTCTTGCGATGCGCAAAGCTGCAGATCTCTATCCGGGACGTGCAAAACAGACAAACGCGACGCATTCATCATCGCCGACACCGCCCGCACAATGCCCCACACGCTACGTGCCGTCGACCGCAATGATGAGGTACTCTCCGCCCTAAAGATGCTGTCCGGCTTCGATGATGACATCGCCCGCGATTGCACTCGCACTGTCAATCGGCTTCGCAGTGTCCTCACCCAGATCTACCCCAGCCTGGAACGAGTTTTTGCTGGTAGCACCCTGACTCGCACGCCGATCCTGGAATTATTGATCCATTACAAGGGACCGCAGGGGCTAAAAAGAGCCGGATACCAACGAGTGTTGAACTGGATGATCAAGCGCACACGTAAAGACCCCACCCCGCTGGTAGACGACATTTTTACAGCGCTGAAAGCTCAAACAGTCACCGTGCCTGGAAGCGATGCCGCCGAGTTAGTAATTCCTCAACTGGCTGCAAACATCCAGGCCCTCAAAGAGCAACGAAACACCATTGCTGAGCAGGTTGAAGAGATGCTCGCTGATTTCCCTCTTTGTGAGGTCTTGATGAGTATGCCCGGAGTCGGCATCAAGACCGCAGCGCAGATCCTTCTTGCGATCGGTGATGGCTCCGACTTCGCTAGTGCTGGCCACTTAGCTGCTTATGCTGGAATAGCACCCGTGACTAGACGATCCGGTTCGTCGATCAGAGGTGAATTCCCGGCACGGTCAGGCAATAAACGACTGAAAAACGCCTTGTTCTACTCCGCATTCGCAGTTATCCGCAGCCACGAACCGTCACGGCGGTATTACGAACGCAAACGCGCTGAAGGAAAACGCCACAACGCAGCAGTCATCTGCCTGGCACGACGCCGATGCAATGTCATCTACGCGATGCTGAAAAACAAGGAGTTCTTCCGCGAAATCCCGCCACGCCCCGTCGCCGCATAAAGCCCCAAAGACGAAGCCGACCAGCACACGCTGGCCGGCTCCTAGGCACGCCTAAGAAACTACTCCCAAGACTGTGCTCGTCAACATCGGTCTGGCACTTGACAAAAACATAGGGACACCCCCCAACACCACCCCACCCCAAAGTTCAATACATTGAATTTGGTGATTCATTGAACTGAACGCTATTCTTGGCTGCCATGAGTATTAGCGTCCAGAACTTGAGCGTGAGCTACGGCGCGAACACCGCGATTCGGAACATCAGCTTCACCCTCGACTCCCCCGGCATGCACGGCATCATCGGCCCCAACGGCTCAGGCAAATCCACCCTCATGAAGGCGATGCTCCAGATCCTGGACAAACACAACGTCCACGGCACAGGCCCCACCGGCGCCCCTGCCGGCTACCCCGTCACCCTCGACGGCAAGGCCCCCGCCGAGCAGCGCCGCGCAATCGCTTATATCGAGCAGCGCTCTGACCTCGACCGCAACTTCCCCACCAGCGTCTTCGACACCGTCCTGATGGGCACTTACCCGCGCCTGGGTCTTTTCCACCGCCCCGGCAAGGCCGAACGCGAAGCAGCCACCCAGGCTCTCAAGGACGTCGACATGTGGGACTTTCGCCACCGCCACATCAGCGAACTCTCGGGCGGACAGTTCCAGCGCGTCCTCTTTGCCCGCGCCATCGTCCAGGACGCGGAGTACATCTTCCTGGACGAGCCCTTCGTCGGCATCGACGTCCCCAGCGAGAAGACGATCGTGACCCTGCTGCGGCAGATGGCGGACGCGGGCAAGCACGTCGTCGTCGTGCACCACGACATGAACACGGTGCGCGGCTACTACAACGACCTCATCGTCCTCAACGGCGAGCTCGTCGCGGCGGGTCCCACCGAGGAGGTCTTCGTCCCCGACGTGCTGCAGAAGGCCTTCGGCGCGCTCGTCATCCGCGAGCCGTCAGCACCAGCCCACCCCACGCCACGGCAGGCAGCCCTCCAGGAGGAGACAGCATGATCGCGGAGTTCCTCGACTCACTACTCAGCCACGGCTACCTGCAAAACGCGCTGATCACCTCGGTGATCGTGGGCGTGGCCTGCGGCATCGTCGGCAGCTTCATCGTGCTGCGCGGCATGGCCCTGATCGGCGACGCCATCTCGCACGCCGTACTACCGGGGGTCGCGGCCTCCTACCTGCTCGGCACGAACCTCTTCCTCGGGGCGGTGGTCGCGGGTCTACTCGCCACACTGGCGATCGGGCTGATCGGCGAACGCTCCACTGTGAAGAACGATTCGGCGATCGGCATCGTCTTTTCCACCTTCTTCGCGATCGGCGTGCTGCTCATGGCGAAAGCGCAGACGGCGACGGATCTGACGGAGATCCTCTTCGGCAACGTCCTGACCGTTCAGGACGCCGACCGCAACCTCTCGATCGGTATTGCCGCTGCCGTGCTGATTCTCACGCTGGTCTTTTACAAGGAGCTCAAGCTCAGCACCTTCGACCCCGTCATGGCGCAGTCGGCTGGCGTGCCCGTGCGGGCAATCCACTACGGGCTGATGGTGGTGCTCACGCTGGTGACGGTCATTTCCCTGCAGACGGTGGGCGTGATCCTGGTGGTCTCCCTGCTGATTACTCCGGCGTCGGCGGCGTACCTGCTGACGAACCGGCTGGGAGTGATGATCGGGCTTTCAGTGGCGTTCTCGGCGCTCAGCTCCGTAGTGGGGCTGTTCCTGAGCTATAGCTACAACGTGTCCTCCGGCGTGACGATCGTGCTGACCGCCAGCGCGCTGTTCCTGCTGGCTTTCCTCTTCGCGCCAGGCAAGGGACTGATTGCTCGCTCGCTGGGCAATAAGCCACTGGCCGCGCTGTTGGCCCTCCTGGTGGGCGGTGCCCTCGTGTTCGGGGCCGTGACCTTCTCGACGGAGGAGAAGGCAGACGGTGAGCAGCTGAACGTCGTCACCACCTTCACGCTGCTGGCGGACCTGGTGGAGGAGATCGGCGGCGAGGCGGTGGACGTCCATAACCTCGTGCCGACCGGCACGGACCCGCACGACTACGACCCCCTGCCCGCGGACCTGGATGCGACGAGCGACGCCGACCTGCTGTTCTACAACGGGCTGAACCTCGAGGGCGGTGAGCACGGCTGGCTCGCGAAACTGAAAAACACCGCGGGCCTGGACGATTCCCAGATGGTCGAGGCCACCAAGGGCGTGGAACCGAAGTACCTCAAGGACGAAAAGGGCAATCAGGAGATCAACCCGCACGCCTTCCTGGACCCGACCGTCGGCATCGCGATGGCCGAGAACGTGACCGCGGCGCTGGCCGAGGCCCTGCCCGAGCGTGCCGAGCACATCGAGGAGAAGGGGGCGGAGTACAAGGCCATGCTGGAGAGCATCGACGCCGACTACCGCGAGCAGATCGGTGCGCTGCCGAAGGAGGATCGTGTGCTCGTGGCCAGTGAACATGCCTTCCAATACATGGTCGACACCTACGGCATGGAGCAGCTGTATATCTGGCAGATCGACACGGATGAAAACGGCTCCCCCGCGCAGATCGGACACCTCGTGCGCCAGCTGAAGGACAAGCGCCCGAAGCACCTGTTCGTGGAGTCGAACGTGGATACGCGCCCCATGAAGACCGTCTCGAAGGAGGCCGGGATTCCGATCTTCGACGAGCCACTGCACTCCGATGAGCTCGGCAAGCCGGGCACGGTCGCGGGAACCTACGAGGATTTCCTGCGCAGCAACTTGAAGACCATGATCGCGGGGCTGAAGCGCTAAAACGCGAATGCTCGAGGCCCACATGCGTTGGGCTTCCCCGGTCGCATTCCCGTTACCTTGTGAGTGTCCCCGATAATGGGGATAGTCGCTGGTCCCGGTATGGCTTACCTGCCCTGTAGTTTCCATAATCCGGGGGGTGTTGCCGCCGGGTGCCAGGACTTTCGATGACAGCTGATAGGGACACGGCCAGTTTTAAACTAGGTCTCTTTGTAACGTGGGTGCTTGCAACGAAGGTCATGACACCAGCGACTGGAACAACGCCATACCCATCTCGTTTTCTAGGAGCTCATCATGTCTCCGGAGCATTCCATCGACATATTCCTTGGGTTAGACGTCGGCAAATCTGAACACCACGCCTGCGCCTTAGACCGTGATGGCAACAAGGTCTTCGACAAACCGTTGCCTCAACTCGAATCCGAACTAGCAGGCGTTTTTCACCAGCTTCAGAAGCTTGGCACCGTGCTCGTGATCGTCGACCAACCCAACACCATCGGCGCACTACCGATTGCTGTAGCCCGGGACTGCGGTTGCGAAGTCGGATACCTGCCAGGTCTTGCGATGCGCAAAGCTGCAGATCTCTATCCGGGACGTGCAAAA
>NZ_JAVBIG010000025.1:0-4259 GCF_032821655.1 Corynebacterium sp. CTNIH16
CAGACGGCACTCCTGGTGCAACCTTCTAGCCCCCGATGACTTCGAAGCGCTTAATTCAGCTACACTGACCCAAGCAGCATAGCTAACCCCCGACGTGTCTACTTTCCGGGGGCCAGGCCCCCTGGACGTGACCCCACAAGGCAGACACGCCGTCGGGTATGCCGAGCATACTCAGTAGCCCCTTCCCCAAGGCTCCAACGGCAACGAGCGCGATAGCAACGACGAGGACACTGGCTGCAATCCACGAGGCAGACTGGCAGGCCTTAATAAAGTTCGTGTTCGATTTTTCCATGTCGTCGTTATACTGCTTGCGTTCTGCGCGTATCTCCTCCAGCAGCTTTTCGTTGGCCTCCTTCTCCTGGAGCAGAGCGTTGCGAGCCTTCTTAGAGGCTTTTGCTGCCTCGCGCAGGCTTTCAGACTCTTTCGACATTGCCTCAGATACAGCCACCTCTACCAGCGGTTCCAGGCTAGAAGTCAGGCTCGAAGTCATCTGAGCATTCAGGCTCTGGGCTACTGCTTGGCTGGAATCCTTGTCGAGATGGATGGGGCTTTCGGCTGCTTTGAGCACCAGTCGTTGCATCCTTGTCAGGCGCGACATCTGCTCGCTTATCTCGATTAGATACCCTTTCACACCCTCCAGGCCGTTGGGCAGATCCTCGATATTCTTGATCAGACCCGTGATCATCTGCTGCACTTCCATCATCGTTACTTGGAAGTGACTGCTGCTCACGTAGTTCTTGTTTGCGGCGAGATTGCTTTTTACGTTCCTTAATTCGCTTTCCGCTTGCGTCAACCTCGTCGAGAAGTCGCTGGGCAGAGAATTGAGAATGTCCCCTGTATCCTCCGGCAGACTCTTCAGTTTCTCCTGCAGCGTCTTGATAGCCTTCTCCGCCTTGTCCAGGCGCGGGCTGAGAACCTTCAAGACGTTTTCCATCTTGCCCTTCGCCGCTGCTTGGGCTAACTCCGTCATCTGGGTCACTGAGACCATGATTTAATACCTCCTGGGTGTAATGGTTTTCCTCCTCGTCATCGAGAAGGCTGGAGCCGTATTTCGCCTCCAGGTCATCATCAGTTGAATTGGCTTGAAGTGCTGCAAGCTGCCGCGCAAGAAGGGCTGCTTGAGCCTCGTTAACGCGCTCGGTCACGCCCTCTAGCGAGTAGCTGCGGCCCAATTTTGAGCCAGCTTTAGCTGCCTTACGCTTTCGAGTACGCCCGGCCTTCGTGGTGTTCGTGAAGTAGGCATCCTCGCCGTCATCGCCGACCAGGGCCACGGTCAACGACTCGCCTTCAGCCTTTGAATTGGGCTGCACTTTTAGAGACAGGTTGTAATCGCCAGCAACCTCTATCGCCTTCTCCAGTGGGTCGCCAGCATCGGCCACCCGTTCATCCGCGCACAGTTCATCCATGCGCTTACGCGCGAAATCCGCCCACGTGCTTGCGGTCAACTCATCCACCTTCAAGCTGGTCGAGTCTGTGGACTTGCCTTCTTTGTGTGCCCTGCGCTCGGCAGGAAGTAGCGATTTTTCTGGCTCACGTTCTAAGACACGCATCCCCAAATCGCGCATCAACTCGTCGTTGATATTGCGCAACTTGTACCAGTTACGCATGTCCCTCGGCGCAGCCTTCTTTGTACGAGTGTCATGGTTGGCAAAGACAATATGGTTATGGACGCAGCCGCTTTTACTGTCGGTGTGCGTGGCAACGGTAAACGGAACTCCCGTGTCCCGCGTAAGCCGCATCGCCAACTCAGAGCCTGCTGCATTAGCCCGAGCTACATCCGCTGGATCGTCTTTATCTAGCTCGTCTCTAGCCCACGATTGGATATAGATAATTGCTTCATCGGTGCGCTGAGCCGGAGCATAACGCTCCATTTCTTCCACACTGGCCTCCATGAAGTCCACACCCGACCAACGGCCAGCTGTAGCCTGTGGCGAAAACGATTCAGCGCCTGGTTGAACCGTACATAAAGCATCAGCTCGCACCTGACCCTTGCGGGCATTGTCTGCCGTTCCATAGACGGCGTAGACCGTTGCCGCGCGGATGTCCTGGCTGTAGTTAATTTTGATTGTGGACAAAGTCCTTCACCTCTTTTTTAAGAGAAGAAACCTCGCCAGCAATGGTTTCTACAGACTCAGACACGGGTGCAACGCCGTCGATATTCGCGCGGCGAGCCAACTGGTTTAGATTGACACCAATCCGGCGCAGTTGATCGTTCATCTCGTCCAGGCGGCGCAGCGTGTCCGGGGCCAAACGCTTCTGCGTTAGTACGCTCTCCTCCTTTGCGAGGACGTAGAGAGCTTCCCGGAAAACGACGGCTTTTTGAACACCTGCAACCCGTGCGACCTCCTCGACAAATCGGTCTAAATCCTTATCGAGGCGCACGGTGGTGCGCGAATATGTCGAGAACTTGTCTCGCATATCCACCTCCTACTCATTGTGCTTACTGTGGCAGGGTGGCCCCGACTGCTGATGCAGCCAGGGCCACAGTCTGTTTGTAAGGGTCACGCTTCTCCGGTGTCGGCCCCCTGAATCTGCGGGGCAGATTCAGGCGTACTCGCCACCGTCAAAGACGGCCCTCACAAACAGGCGGCCAGCAAGCCACTCGGGCACCTCCGGTGCCTCGTGGCGCTGGCGAGGGAGATTCTCTCCCTCGACCCTCTGGCCCTACGCTTGCGGGCCATTCTGGCCCGCGTGCTTCGGGCCTGCGGCGGGATTCATTTGACTCTGTGGAGTCCTCTGAATCGACTGCGGAGCCTTTATCGGCTCCTGCGTTCCGCCGCGAGGTGCGCCCTCGTGTCCCTCGGACGCTTCACGGGAGGGGGCCTCCCGTATACCGATTTCTGCGAACAGTTCCCTTACGGAACCGCCGCGAAATTTGGACCACTTGCTTGAAGGCTCATAAGCGCAGGCGTAGAGAACTTCGCCTAATTGACGCTTAAACTCCTCAACCTTCTTGGCTTCTTCGGCTTCTTTTTGCTCCCGCTCCTGGCGGAGAGCTTCAATCTTTTTTACCGACGAAGCGGTCTGAGACTTCGTAATCATAGTTCTGGTTCCCATCCTTTACTGGTGTCTTTTGCTTCTGGTTCATTCTGGAAAAGTGGGGTGAATCGCGGGTTTTTGACCCGAGGGACACGAGGCTTCTTTTTCCGCGGCGGCTGCGGTGGGTAGCCACCTTGATTCTGCTTTTTCCGCCGCGACTGAGCGCGCTCATCGAGGGTTTGCTCTAGCTGATCAAGCTCAGCGTCAACCTTTTCTCCCTCCGCTTTAAGCTGCTCCAAAGACACTTCTTCTTTTGGGGCGTGCTGGGCAAAATCGTCCAGAATCTCCTGGACTCGGTTGGAACGACGGATAATATCGGCGCGGTCTAGACCAACCAAACCGGCGATAAGCCCCTTCGCAGACTCCTCCGCTGCGTACCTGCTCTCCTCCATTTCCGCGCCTGTTTTAGCTCCACTGCGCGGCGCTCGTGGGGCGCTCGGCATCCGTGGTGCTCGGGGCGATTGTGGCTCCATATGTTCCTCCTTATCTTGGGTTGCGGTGTATTGGTGCCATCGGGAACTCGGTCTAAGCACCCGATGGTTCAAGACTTAGCTGGGGTGCTGTTGCTTGCATGGTTAGCGTCTCTGTGACGATAAAAGTGCCTATAGGAGGGCCGCGAGAAAGCTTCATACCAAACCGACTAGGGGGAGGGGTGCTAGACATAGCCATCACCGCGATTCAGCTCATCGGCAAAGGCACGAACAGCATCCATATCGGCATCGCGTAGCACCGTCGAACGCCGAACCTTCTTGCTCATGTGATCCCACTGCGCCCGGGTGAATTCACCCATCCCCAAAGAGGACAACCAACCCACCTTCTGAGCCACGGAAACGCGAACAGCCAAACGGTCAACGACGACAAGACCAGCCTTATGCGCGGCAACGAGTTCGGTGAGTAGGGCACTGTCAGCCGTACGGATACGACGACCCCGAGCAGACTCAAAACGCTTAAACCAGGTCTCCCAATCATGACCCGTGCGCAGACACCCAGTAGGACGGTCAACACCTGTGGTCCCATACCGAACCAACTGCATGTGACCAGCGATCCCACGTGCATGTTTATAGTCGTCGACTGAGTCCCACGCGCAAGTGTCGAACCCGGGCCTGGCCCCCGGAAAGTAGACACGTCGGGGGTTAGCTATGCTGCTTGGGTCAGTGTAGCTGAATTAAGCGCTTCGAAGTCATCGGGGGCTAGAAGGTTGCACCAGGAGTGCCGTCTGC
>NZ_JAVBIG010000026.1:0-2699 GCF_032821655.1 Corynebacterium sp. CTNIH16
GGTCGCAGCGCGCGGGTTATGGTGATGAGGCACTGGGGCTACGCCGGTGCACATAGAAAAAGGCCCCGGGGCCGCATCCATCGCCAAATTTTTGCGGTCCCGTGGGTCCTGACTTGGCCAATCGTAGCATGGCCAGAGAGTGAATTTTCGCTATGTCGAAATCAGTTTTTTCCGACAGAATGTTGCCGGTTTTTCAGCTAATGAATGGTGCGATGGTAGTGGGGGAGCCTGCGCCAAAATCCGAGGATGGGACGCCTGAAAAAGTCGGTGACCTCGTGAAATGGGAAGTGAATTTGGGTGTCCCGTATGGCCCGAAGGGGCGGTATGTGCGGCCCATGAAAGTGGTCGTTTTGGCTGCGTCTCAGCCCGATGTGCATGACGGCCAAGTCGTACGATTTAGGGATCTGCATGCGGGCTGCTGGAAAAATGGCAACGCGTATGGACTCTATTTCTGGGCGACGCGTGTGGACGTCGTGAAGCGTGCTGGGGGCGATCAGTAATGAGCGGCGTAGATCATTGGGAGAGTCCTGGGGTGCCTGTGTGGCCGTTTGTGCTGGTGGTGGCGTTTTTTGGGGTGGTTATTGGTGGCGGAGCGCTGTTTATGCGGCGGCGTTTGCTGGCTGAGCTGCGTGAATGGATGACTCGGACGCTGGGTGAGCCGCGGGCTACCCGTGAGCTTGAGCCGGTGGATGTTTTTAGCCCGTCACCTCGGGCGCAGCGGCTGTGGCAGGAGGTGGGCCTGGTGGTGGATGGCGAGCTGCCAACAATCCGGGAGAGCGACCGTTTTAACGTCCTGAGCTGGGAAATCAGGCAGCCTAGGCTTTCACCACGGCGCTTGCGGCACGCTGTTGAGCGCCTGATTTCGCAGGTCGATTCGCCTCAGTGGCGCACGTCGCCGGAGCTGATGGACGTCGATACGGGCAGCATTCACGTGGGTTTTGTGCCTGCTTAGAGGGGGTACAGGGGGAAATCCCCCTGTCCTTGCGGGGGTGTGGGGGCTTTAGCCCCCGCTGATGGAGAGAGTGAGTCCTAGTTAATCGCTGCGGGAGGGTCGGTATTAACCATGTGGGCCTCCCCCTCTCTCCCCGTCCTTGCCCTCGTTGGGGCGTGGCGTGAAGCTGACCGCACGCGCTGAGGGGATACGCTGAAAAAAGATTTTAAGAAAAAAGGGAAACCCCCGTGCGAGTTACCAGCTCATATGCACGGGGGTGAAACAAGACCGGAGGGGTCTTCTGTGGATAGATTATCAGGCGATAGCACTAATCGCGACTGCGCGACGCGCGACCAGGCCGAGGTAAGCGCGGCAGCGCTACGACAAGCGAGCGCCGCGAGCGAGGAGGACGCGCACGCCGAGCGCCTTGATATATCGCAAATAAAGTTTGCACACCCGGACTCACCTGGGAAAATGCTGCGCCGGGTGAGGTGGGCCAGGCGGCACAAATCGGCGGAATTTCTGCGTCCGCTAGCCACAGAGCAGGTGTCTGGGTGGTGGAAACCTGTGCGCCCGGCTCGGTGTGCGTGGACTATCGGACGAAGCGTCGGCATTATGCACGACGGCAGCAGACCTGCTGGTTATGCCGGTGTGGAGCGGTGTTCGTCTATCTGGTCGTGCCCGCATTGTTCGGCAGTCATTAGGGCTGGGCGTGCTGCAGAAATCGAGCAGGCGGTAAAAGCACATCAGAAAACTGCAGGTGAAGTGCTATTTTTCACGGGTACAGTGCGCCACCACAGAGGGGATGAACTAGGTACGACTTTGGACGCGGTGCTCGTCGGCTGGAAAAAAATGCTCCAGAGTCGCGGCTGGGCCAGGCTCAAAAAGGCTTATGGCCTGTCCGGATATGTCCGGGCGATTGAGGTGACGCACGGGACGAACTCGTGGCACCCGCATGTGCACGGTCTGCTGTTTCTGGACGAACCAGTGCCGGCGGAATGCTGGGACGAACTGCGCGAGCTGCTTTTCGAGCTGTGGGCTGATTCGGTCGTGAAAGCCGGAGCAAAAAGACCTACAGAAAAAGGTCTTGACGTGCGCCGACTCGATGGAGATGGTCGGGTTTTGTCGGCGTATTTGGCCAAGGTTCAGGACGAGAAGAAGGGACGAACCGGCAAGGGCTGGGGCGTGGGTGCGGAAATGTCGCGGTCGGACGTGAAAAGCGGCCGGGAGGGCTCAATTTCTCCGTTTGAGCTCCTGGACGATGATTGCGCCGGATATTCGGAGGACGAACGTTCTCGGCTTTGGCGTGAGTATTACTCGGCCACTAAAGGCAGGCGGGCGATTACGTGGTCGCGGGGCCTGAAAAAGCGCTATGACGTGGGCGAACGTACTGATGAGGAAATCCAGGATGACGCGGAATCCACGATTTTGGTCTGGCGTACGCATGCAGACTGCTATCGGGAAGTGCTGCGGGTTCGTCCCACCGATTTGGCTGTGGCGCTTGAGCTTGCCGAAGCGGAAGCATGGGACGAACTAAACGTCATTTTGCCTGGTAGGAGGGCTAAAGCAAAGAAAGCGCCGCCACCAAAGATGGTGTGACCAATTTCACACTTTTGGAGTGATCTTTGCACCAAATTTTTTCCGGATGGTCGCAGCGCGCGGGTTATGGTGATGAGGCACTGGGGCTACGCCGGTGCACATAGAAAAAGGCCCCGGGGCCGCATCCATCGCCAAATTTTTGCGGTCCCGTGGGTCCTGACTTGGCCAA
>NZ_JAVBIG010000027.1:0-2067 GCF_032821655.1 Corynebacterium sp. CTNIH16
GTGTCAGCAAGAATAATGATCAGGCACACAAAAGGGGAATAATGCCCCAGACACCCAACAATGCACCAACATACAAACAACTTACTTTTCACAACTGTGCACGGCATGTGTGTCACAAAGCGCCATTCAAACACTTGGTTTCTATCTCTTAAGGTGTGTGTTCCACCCGGACAATTTTCAAATAAACAAAAAGGTCAGCAGCATGACACTCGCACACTCAACCAACCAGGGTGCAACTGCACCCACAATAAAGCTCCTTAGAAAGGAGGTGATCCACCCGCACCTTCCGGTACGGGTACCTTGTTACGACTTCGTCCCAATCGCCGATCCCACCTTCGACGGCTCCCTAACAAGTTTGGGCCACCGGCTTCGGGTGTTACCAACTTTCATGACGTGACGGGCGGTGTGTACAAGGCCCGGGAACGTATTCACCGCAGCATTGCTGATCTGCGATTACTAGCGACTCCGACTTCATGGGGTCGAGTTGCAGACCCCAATCCGAACTAAGGCCGGCTTTCAGCGATTCGCTCCACCTCACAGTGTCGCTGCGCGTTGTACCGACCATTGTAGCATGTGTGAAGCCCTGGACATAAGGGGCATGATGATTTGACGTCATCCCCACCTTCCTCCGAGTTGACCCCGGCAGTCTCTCATGAGTCCCCAACCAAATGCTGGCAACATAAGACAAGGGTTGCGCTCGTTGCGGGACTTAACCCAACATCTCACGACACGAGCTGACGACAACCATGCACCACCTGTACACCAGCCACAAAGGGAAACTACATCTCTGCAGCGATCCGGTGTATGTCAAGCCCAGGTAAGGTTCTTCGCGTTGCATCGAATTAATCCACATGCTCCGCCGCTTGTGCGGGCCCCCGTCAATTCCTTTGAGTTTTAGCCTTGCGGCCGTACTCCCCAGGCGGGGCGCTTAATGCGTTAGCTACGGCACGAAAGTCGTGAAAAGACCCTCACACCTAGCGCCCACCGTTTACGGCATGGACTACCAGGGTATCTAATCCTGTTCGCTACCCATGCTTTCGCTCCTCAGCGTCAGTAACTGCCCAGTAACCTGCCTTCGCCATCGGTGTTCCTCCTGATATCTGCGCATTTCACCGCTACACCAGGAATTCCAGTTACCCCTACAGTACTCAAGTTATGCCCGTATCGCCTGCACGCCCGGAGTTAAGCCCCGGAATTTCACAGACGACGCGACAAACCACCTACGAGCCCTTTACGCCCAGTAATTCCGGACAACGCTCGCACCCTACGTATTACCGCGGCTGCTGGCACGTAGTTAGCCGGTGCTTCTTATCTAGGTACCGTCACAAAAAGCTTCGTCCCTAGCGAAAGGAGTTTACAACCCGAAGGCCGTCATCCCCCACGCGGCGTCGCTGCATCAGGCTTGCGCCCATTGTGCAATATTCCCCACTGCTGCCTCCCGTAGGAGTCTGGGCCGTATCTCAGTCCCAATGTGGCCGTCCACCCTCTCAGGCCGGCTACCCGTCGCCGCCTTGGTAGGCCATTACCCCACCAACAAGCTGATAGGCCGCGAGCTCATCCTACACCGAAAAAACTTTCCAACCATCACACTAAAAATGGCTCCTATCCGGTATTAGACCCAGTTTCCCAGGCTTATCCCGAAGTGCAGGGCAGATCACCCACGTGTTACTCACCCGTTCGCCACTCGAGTACCCTGCAAGCAGGGCCTTTCCGTTCGACTTGCATGTGTTAAGCACGCCGCCAGCGTTCGTCCTGAGCCAGGATCAAACTCTCCACAAAAAAATTTCAGAACAAAATTCCGAAACAGGCCGTGAAAAGCCCGAAACCCAACAAAGAAACAAACCACCACAAACCACACAACAATGCAGCCCGTGCTGGCGTCCAAAAAATTACTACAAAGAAAAATACAGTCCCCTCAACCCGACGGGGTCAAAAAAGAGGAAACCACAAAAGTTGAACACAATCACATGCCAACCAATCCATCTCAATGCAGCCGAAACACCAAACAGCATTCAAAAAGGTACATGTTCCACATACCCAACCGGCACACACCAACCAACAAACCAC
>NZ_JAVBIG010000028.1:0-1781 GCF_032821655.1 Corynebacterium sp. CTNIH16
CGCCCAGCCCTCTACGACAACGCTATCGACACCGACTACACCCACTCAATCGGCATTCAAAAAGGCCAAATCTAACCCCCGCGACACGCCGAGCCAGACACACATTTTGACCCTTAACCCACAACATGTGCGTGGGCCAAGCGCCACGAAGAAATTAGGGCATGAAGAAACCCCGCCACCTGATGCCAGATGACGGGGGTTTACTGTGCAGGGGCGACAGGACTCGAACCTGCAACCTACGGTTTTGGAGACCGTTGCGCTACCAATTGCGCCACGCCCCTATTCTTTTATTCCTCAATGCCTAAGCATCAAGCGTTGAAGACCTTACCAGAGCCATAGTTCCAATCCGAAACTAGGCAACTAGGCACAGCCTGGATTGTCTTCAGCGCGGTAATAAAAAAGCGCCCTGCGGGCGCCTTTCTTTCCCGGTAGCGATGGCGAGAATTGAACTCGCGACACAGCGATTATGAGTCGCTTGCTCTACCACTGAGCTACACCGCCATATTCACCTCGGAGGAGTTCCTTCCTCCAAACATGAATGGAGCCCCCTGACAGAATCGAACTGTCGACCTTTTCCTTACCATGGAAACGCTCTGCCGACTGAGCTAAGGGGGCACATCCTAGCGTTGAACACATCGCTATTTCGTTGTGCTCTCCGTTGCGGACTCCAATAATCTAACCTGCTTTCAACGTTTTACACAAATCGCCACGTCAGAGCCCATAAATATACAGTTCAAGTGGCTTCTTTTTACGCGATGTAAACGTGCTTGAATGAAGGGCGTGTTGGATGACGAGGATCGCCAATCCAGCGATGCTACAAAGCTGTATTACAACTCCGGCTTCGCCAGCATCAGCATTACTGATCCGCGTAAGCAGTCCGATAAAGGGATAAGTCAGCTGTCTAAGCGCTTTGCGCTTGCCGACGCTCGCGAGACCGCCACCCCGCCTCTAGGTTCCACCCTGGCGGATCTTGGCAGCGCCGGCTCCTCCCACCTGCGGCGGCGGCCCCCAAAGGCGCAGAGATCGTGCAGGACAAAGGGCGGCCACTCGCATACAGAGCGTTCCACCAAAGACCTCTACTCCGCGTCCATTTCCCAGCCCACGCGATGCTACCCCCGGTAAGGTGTCAAGATCATCATCGAGCCCGCCGCTCTTTCCGTCGCCCCATTGTCCTCGCCTGGCAAGCCGCCGCAGCCGCCCAGGCGGACTTTGTGAAGACCTCTGATGGCAGCCCGTGAGGGATGATAAGACAGGAGAGCAAACCTGTTAGTACCAAGCACCTTAGAAAGGTGTACTTTGCTGGTCCTTTAGGCCGCGATGAGAGGAGTTAGATGAGAACAATGTCCCGCCATTCATCCTTAGCAGTTTTGGTAATGATTACGGCCGTTATTTCATTATTGCTCTGCCTCGGCTACTTCATCGGCGGTTTGAATGCGATGTACGTTGCCAAGGCCCTAGCTGAATCGGATTCCACCTCATTGCCAGATATTTCTCGCAGGCTAGGAAATGGCTTTTTCTACTTCAAGATCACTGGGGTTTTCTTAGTTGTTTTCCTCGCCAGTGCTTATGCGGTGTGGCACAAGGCTAAAAGCTCCCGCACCCAGGAGCCCAGCCAGTAGATCCCGCCTCACAGCTGCAGATACGACGAAACCCCGCAAGCTGAACTGGCCCCCAAAAGTTGGACTGGTTTAATTCTAGGTGGTTAGGGGTTCAAGGGTCTGATTCCGATAGTGCATCGGGGTCAGGCCCTTGAGTCGTTGTTGGATGCGTTCGGTGTTGTA
>NZ_JAVBIG010000029.1:0-1543 GCF_032821655.1 Corynebacterium sp. CTNIH16
GTCCCATTCCGAACCCGGAAGCTAAGCCTGCACACGCTGATGGTACTGCAACCGGGAGGTTGTGGGAGAGTAAGTCACCGCCGACACCAAACAACAACAAACAACAAAATACAAAAAACAACGAGAAGGAGACGGCCAACCACCGCCTCCTTCTCCTTTTGCGTTTTGCTAGTCTCGCCAGCATGAACCAAAGGCAAATTTCTAATGTGGCGGACCAGGTAGAACAAGGAATTCTGGGCCTTGAAGGCGTCGATAGGCTGCTGGCTTACTTGGACAGCCTGCATCCGGATGAGTTGGCCGGCGTGGATTTCCTCGTTGACCGCATGTTTGAGGAAGAGCGTAACCAAATATGGGAGATCACGGAATCGCTTAAGGAGTTTCTCACGGATTTGAAGGAATACCAGAAGTAGTGCGGACGCTTGCCGAAGCAACCACCGCCCTTGTAAATCCCTTCGCCTTGAATCTGACTGACCCCGACGATTCACGGGCTTACGCCGACCAGGTGTGGCAGGCGGGTGTGCTTTTGAATGTGGCAATTGATGATCCTCATCACCTCACAAGCCAAGGCGTCAAGACAATAGAGCCTTACGATGTCTTCCCGGTCGCGCGACGAGCGCTAGAAGAGGTCCTGCAACAGTTGCCGCTTGTTAATGATCCATTTGGAGCGCTGATCTGGAGCGCGGAACGCTTGGCCCAGGAACTACCTCAGGCCGCCCAAGTAGCCCAGGTTGACGCGCTGCGCTTAGCCGAGTGGCTCTTGGACGTTCTGGAGTCGCCGTATGCTGAACAAATAGATGTTGACCCCGTGCAGTACGAGCAATCTTTAGGGGCAGAGGGCGTGAAGGAACTTCGCGATGGGGCGCATGGAGCGTATGCGAGGCGTCGGCTGGCGGTGCTTTCTGGCTCTGTCGAGGACGTGTTTCGTACTCACACGGACGGATACGAGCAGCTGATTCGCGCCCTTTCAGAGATAGGTCAGTTTGAGCTTGCCGATAAGTACTCAGAGAAGGCCATGCTGGCGTTGCCTACGGAGGATACTTTCCATATCCTTACTTTTTGGGCCGCGCTTTGCGACGACCACTTTCCCCACCGCAGCCCCGCCGTGCACCGGATAGCCTTCGATAGTTTTCCAATGCTATCGACTGCGCGTGGGCTTTTCGCGGCCGTAGGGGACACCGCGTCAGAACTCATCCAGACTCGCCTGCGGGATAAACCATGGGACCTAGCGATGTTCCAGTACCTGTGCCTAAATGATCCGGAGCGTGCTTGGGCAACAGCCTCGGACGCCGGAATTGAATGGAGCTTGGCAGAACAGCTTCTTCCGGACTTGCCGGACGAGACCATTCCCATTCTGATGCGAAAAGTCGAGGAGCAATTGGAAAACAAGTGGGGTCGCGACCAAGCGTATGAGTTGCTCGGGAAGGGGCCTGGCCCCCGGAAAGTAGACACGTCGGGGGTTAGCTATGCTGCTTGGGTCAGTGTAGCTGAATTAAGCGCTTCGAAGTCATCGGGGGCTAGAAGGTTGCACCAGGAGTGCCGTCTG
>NZ_JAVBIG010000030.1:0-1542 GCF_032821655.1 Corynebacterium sp. CTNIH16
CGTAGAGGGCCACAGCATCACGTTTGAACTGTTCGGAGTACCTAGGCATGGTGGTAGATTACCTTTCTTCCCAACCCAACCGGGCTGGATATCAGGTGTCTACCTAACGGGGGCCAGGTCCCCCCGCCATTTCGTTGCCGTCAATCACATCAACCCGGAGCGTGCCACGTAGAGGCTGCCGTTTTAGGTCAAAGTCCACCGTTGAGACCTCAGGCGTGCGATCCACCGGGTGGAAGTCCAACCGGTTTACGGACCGCGACAACTCCCGAAATGTTGGGAAAGACGTGTAGGGGTTAGGTATCTTTCCCAGGAGTGAAAGAGCGGTATCGCGAAACCAGCGACGCTCCGCGACGGTCCCACGTTCAACCTCCTCAGGAACTTTCAACCCAGCCTTAGCGAGCACACCGTGTTCCAGCAAGGACACATTGCCACGCGTCGAGAAATTCACTAGATCGTCCTGGTAGTGCTTGATCTCCCAGACCGTCGGATCACCTACCAACGCACGACGGGCGGCACGGAACACATTCGCGATGCCAAAGCAATCAAAGTGCTCAATCTCTTCAACAGGCGTGATGAAGCCGTCAGTCGTGACAGACAGAATCGGAATCGTATTGGCCATCGCCAGAAGGAGAGCGCGAACAAGCGACGTTGTCATCGACGCGTGATAGGGAGAGGTTACGGACGACCCACCAATAGACTCCATCTCCTCAGCCCATGCACCCCACCCGTTACGCTCGGAGACGTCCTGAGCCAGCTTCCCGTAGACGGAGTTCGTCGCAACCTTGACAGTCTGCTCTTCCAGCGACCCCTTGCCGAAGATCTTCTTCGCAGTCGCACGATCTTCAACCATCTGTCGGAGGGCGAAGCGCAGTGATCGGGACGGAGTACTACCAGAATGCATACGCAACCTCATGCGATAGCCAATCTGAACACGCACCGTCGCCCCCAGCTTCAACGCAAGGTACAACTCAGGTCCAGCGCACCAAGCACCATGAAACCCGTCATACCCCCCAACATCGTCACCTTGCGCGGCTCCAGCACCGGCAGACGTTCGTGGATACAACACGCAGTCACCGACGACCACCGGCAAGCAAGGCGCAACAACATCATCCGGGAACTTCCAACTCACGTAGGCAACCAACGGGGTAATGGGACCTAACGGAAAGTCGTCCAGCGTAAGTACCCGGTCCTTCACAACCTCCTCGATACAACCGCCCACATAATCCACATCAATCACCGATGCCATCGCAGACGGGTACGCAGATTGAATATCGTGATCGAAGGTCGGGTAAGGATGATGACCAGGAGACAGACAACTGTTCCAGCCACCGTGAAACGCCATTTTCCACGCAGTGTGGGATTGATTGGCATCGCCGTCCACGGGTACCAACTGTCGTGTGGTGTAATACGAAAGATGGTCATGGACCTGGCCCCCGTTAGGTAGACACCTGATATCCAGCCCGGTTGGGTTGGGAAGAAAGGTAATCTACCACCATGCCTAGGTACTCCGAACAGTTCAAACGTGATGCTGTGGCCCTCTAC
>NZ_JAVBIG010000031.1:0-1498 GCF_032821655.1 Corynebacterium sp. CTNIH16
TGCAGGGAAACGCCCGGTCCCATTCCGAACCCGGAAGCTAAGCCTGCACACGCTGATGGTACTGCAACCGGGAGGTTGTGGGAGAGTAAGTCACCGCCGACACCAAACAACAACAAACAACTACATATCGGAACAACAAAGAAGGAGACGGTCAACCACCGTCTCCTTCTCTTTTACGTTTTTCCGTAACAGGCACCACACGACGGTGCTTCGCCACACACGTCCAGTGGCTTTAGACCCCATGGAACTGCACACACCTGCCGGGGAAGTGGCAGGCAACGAACCCTAAACCTTTGCTTTTACCCCCGTGTCTTGTTGTGGTGCGACTCTGGGGATTCCTGCGGTTTTAGGGCACCCTATTCGAACATAAACACCCCCACAAAGGCCATATGTCCTTAACCCGGGTTACTATAAGGGCGATCGTTAGAAAACACATACGAACCCTGTTCTTCTCTTCTGGAGCGCCTCGTCCATGACTGCCACACTCGCCCCGCCCGAACCAGATACCGCCCTCGACTACCCAGACACCCTCCTCATCGGCGACCACCCCGATACCGATCACCTAGACGACGGTGATGTGCCGGAAGCGTTTTACACCACCAATGCACCCGGAAACCACATCGGTAAAGCCGGCACCTATACGCGCAAAACCTCCTGGTTCCTTTTCCGCGCCATCCTCCCCCAACTAGACGAGGATGTTGACTTAAGCCTGACGAGCCTGGCTAAAGACCTCGGCATCTCCTACTCGAAGCTCCTCGGATACATCCGTGCCCACTTCCGCGTCCGCCAACTACCGCTAGTCACCGAAGTCCAAGGCCAGCACTGGATCCTAGACCTTAACAAGCTGCGCATCATCGACCGCGAACTCAAGCGCCTCGACAACAACCCAGAGCATCTTGAAGCCATCGACGCCGCACTCGCAGACTTCCTCACCCCCGCCACACCCAACCAAACCGTCCCCACCGATGCGGATCTGCGCCGATTTATCCGCACCTTCATCGACACTCACCTGCGCCCCGAAGACAAAGAACAACAACCTGAACCGCGTCTGCGCATCAACTACAACCCGGATAACACCACCACACTATCGCTAACCTGCGATAGCGCCACCGCCACCATCATCGCCCGTCACATCGACGCCTACACCAACCAGGCCGCAACCACCGCCGCACAAGGCCTCATCGACCTGATCCTCGAAGACACCCACACCAGCGTTGCTATCAACACGTTCACCACCAACGACAACGCCAACCTCGTCTTTCACCCCGGTGCCGGATGGCTAAACCTCGACCATGCCCCCACAGACAACACCTTCATCCGCCGACTTAAAGCCGACGAGGTAGACTCCTACACCCCCAGCACCGACATCCGCGCCTACACCCAAGGACGCGACGCCACCTGCCGCTGGCCCGGCTGCACCGTCCCCGCCACCAGGTGCCAACTCGACCACCGCATCGAATACCACCTTGGCGGGCCAACCAGCCCAGACAATCTAGTA
>NZ_JAVBIG010000032.1:0-1385 GCF_032821655.1 Corynebacterium sp. CTNIH16
GGGTTAAGGGTCAAAATGTGTGTCTGGCTCGGCGTGTCGCGGGGGTTAGATTTGGCCTTTTTGAATGCCGATTGAGTGGGTGTAGTCGGTGTCGATAGCGTTGTCGTAGAGGGCTGGGCGTCCTGTTTCGTGGTCGGCTTGGTTCTCGGTTTGGGTCAGGGTGGATACTTTGGCGAGTTGGCCCTGGCCCCAGTCGGACTGCCTGGCGATTCGTACTGGATCGTCAGGCAGTTCCGTTTTTAAGTAGAGCCACCAATCCAGCATGCGGCGTTGTCGTTCGCCTGATCTGCCGCGGTGGGTTCTGGCGAGCAGTTTGAGCTGGGCGTTGATGCCGCCTTCTAAGCTGTTGGTGGTGGATTTGATCCGCTCGGGCGCAAGGACTCCTGCTGGCGGGTTGAGGTAGACAAACAGCATCTCGGACCGCCAAAGATGGTTGAGGCTGTTGTAGGCCTTGCGCACGTTGTGGTGGGTCCACACGCGGGTCCATGCACCTGTTTTGGGGTCTTTGATCATGGTTTTCTCGTTCATCCATTCCCGGTAGATCGTTGAAAACTCGTGCAGTTGCACACCCCACGCGGCGGCTTCATCCAGTGTGGTGATCCGGGTCAGTTTCAGCGCAAGTCGGTAGATGGTGCGCCCGGCATCGGTGCGTGGGTTGGTGGTGGTGTAGCGGCGGACCACGCGTTGGGCGTGGACGAGGCAGCGTTGAATTTTCGTAGTCGGCCAGCACTTTTTGATTGCGCTGTATGCGCCTTGGCCGCCGTCGATGACGGCGATGAGTGGGGCTTCGATGCGTTCAAGCAGCAGTTGGTAGTCGCGGGTGGTTTCGTGTTTGCACCAGTGCCAGGCGATCACGTGGTCGATGGTCGCCGCGACGATCAGGCAGCCACCGGCGGTGTAGGTGCCATCGAGAAATACCTGGTCGTAGATCCGCTTGTGGTGGCCGGCGGTGGGGTCAGGCACATCAACGAGCCAGCACCACTTGAAGCGCCGCTTCATGGTGGCGCGGCTAACACCGTTTCGTTTGGCTAGGTCGTCGAGTGATATTGCGGTGGTGCAATGCTCGATGAACTGGGTGAACACTGCCGCGTTGGTGATGTCGTTTCGACGTTTGACGCTGGAGGCGCCGCATTGTTTGCAGCGCCATCTGGTGGTGCCTTTGCTGGTGGTGCCGTTGCGTTTCATTTCACCGCCGCAGTGGCAGCGTGGTTGGTTCTTCGACATTGCGACACCACACCACGCCGCGCATAGCACATCACGGCTGCCACACCGAGGATTTCCCGTCGGGGGCTAGATATATGCTTCCGGAGCATATACTTTCCGGAAACCTACAGGTCAATCCGTGAAAATCCGCGATTCCGGACACACTTTTTGACCCTTAACCC
>NZ_JAVBIG010000033.1:0-1343 GCF_032821655.1 Corynebacterium sp. CTNIH16
TGAGCAGTTAGTGGAGCTTTTCGAGCAGGGAATGGGTTGCCGAGCCGCTGCTCGTGTTGTCGGTGTCTCGAGAGACGCAACGCGTAGACTTTATCGCCGTTTCCAACTGCGTGGCAGACTATGTCTCGTGGAGAAACCAAACAAGCAGCACTACTCCTTCGAGGCGAAGAAGGAAGTTGTAGAACGTCATCTTGCGGGTGAGTCGATGATGGATCTTGCCCGAGAGTTCAATCTTTCATCCGACCATCTCGTCAAGGACTGGGTGGCTAAGTGGCGCAGAGGCGGCGACGAGGCTCTGCGCCCGAAGCCGAAGGGCAGGCCCAAAGGATCGGCTGGGCCGAAACGCCTCACGGAAGAGGAAAAGCTTCGCCGCCAGGTTGAGCGGCTGGAAGCGGAAAACGCCTACTTAAAAAAATTGCGAGACTTGAGGAACCAGGGACACGCCTGAAAGCCCAGGCAATCGTCATCCTCAAGTCACACCACCGCTTGGAGTTCCTCCTGGATGCGGCCGGCATGGCACGCTCGACATTCTTCTACCACCAAAAACGACTCACCGCACCGGATAAACATGCCGAGCTCAAAGACGCGATCCGGGACAGTTTTCAGCGCAACAAACACCGCTACGGCTACCGGCGGGTACTGCTCGACCTGCGTAACCAGGGCTGGGTGGTCAACCACAAACTTGTCTACAAGCTCATGCGCGCCATGGGCTTGAAAGCCAAGATCCGCCAGCGCAGGCCCTACATCTCCTACACTGGCACAATCAGCTACATCGCTGAGAACACACTCGAGCGCAACTTCACCCCAGATAAGCCAAATACCGTCTTTGTCAGCGACGTCACCGAGTTCAAAGTCGCTGGCCGCAAGGTGTATCTCTCACCGGTGATGGACCTGTTCGACCGCTCAATCGTCGCCCACACAGTGTCCACATCGCCGTCTACGGCGTTTACCTCGGCTTCGTTGGCGCAGGCGATCAAAGCGTGTGCTCCAGAGCCGGGCTGGATGATCCACACCGATCAAGGATTCCAATACAAGCACTCATCATGGCGCACCCTGATTAGCCAGCACCAAGGAGTCCAATCGATGTCACGCAAAGGCAACTGCTACGACAACGCGGTCATGGAGAACTTCTTCGGCCACCTGAAAACCGAGATGTACCACGGAGAAGCCTTCGACACCGTCGCAGAGTTCAACCAGGCAATCGACGAGTACATCCGGTGGTACAACACCGAACGCATCCAACAACGACTCAAGGGTCTAACCCCGATGCAATATCGAAATCAGACCCTTGAAGCCCTAACCGCCTAGAATTAAACCAGTCCAACTTTCGGGGGCCAGTTCAC
>NZ_JAVBIG010000034.1:0-1303 GCF_032821655.1 Corynebacterium sp. CTNIH16
GGGCCTGGCCCCCGGAAAGTAGACACGTCGGGGGTTAGCTATGCTGCTTGGGTCAGTGTAGCTGAATTAAGCGCTTCGAAGTCATCGGGGGCTAGAAGGTTGCACCAGGAGTGCCGTCTGCGCGTGTTGTAGCGCATGCACCATCGGAAGACTTCCTGGCGGCAGCTGATTGGACTTTCAAAGAGTTTCCTATCACGCAGTACTTCACGCTTTAAGGTGGCGTTAAAGGATTCTGCTAGGGCATTATCGGCACTCGTTCCCACTGCTCCCATGGATTGGCGCACACCAAGCTGAGCGCAGTGGTCCCTAAATGCCTGTGAGGTGTACACACTGCCGTGATCGGAATGGAAAATTGCCCCTTTAAGGCTTCCGCGGACCTTTCTGGCATGAGACAAAGCTTCGATAACCAGCGATACCCGCATGTGATCGGCTAGTGCATGACCGACAAGTTTGCGAGAGTAGACGTCGATGACCGTGGCAAGGTACATGTTTTTGCCACCCTTACACGGCAGGTACGTAATGTCGCCAACATAGACGTGGTTTGGCCTGTCAGCGGTGAATTTGCGGCCCACTAAATCTGGCATGACGCGGTGACCAGGCTTACGCCTGGTAGTGACACATCGGCGGCGCTTGGTAAAGCCTTTAAGCCCCATGGATTTCATGATGCGTGCGACCTTCTTGTGATTGATCGGGCCGAAATCCGTATCACTGTTGAGGCTCGCAGCGATGCGTTTAGCACCATAAAGCCCGTGCTCATCATCAAAAGTGGTCTTGATTTTTGCACCAATAAGGGCATCGGAACACATCTTTAACCTGCGTTTTTCGCGGGTTTGCACCCATTTGTAGAACGAGGAGCGATTGAGCTTTAACACGTGGCACATCCGCTTAACCGAGTATTCGGTTCGGTGGTCATAGACAAACTGGAAGCGGATTACCAGCGTGTCTCTTCGGCAAAATATTTCGCGGCCTTGCGCAGGATGTCGCGTTCTTCACGCAGCTTTGCGTTTTCGTTTTCTAGCTGGCGGATCCGCTCAGAATCAGTCGTCGCCTGAGCTTTATCACGCATGTTTTTCGAGTGGGCACGTTTGCCGGTGCCGTACTGCTTAAGCCAGGAATAAAGTGAAGAACGATTGATTCCTAGCTCTGCTGAAGCCGTGTGAAGTGAGAGGTCCTCATTGTTTTCGTAGAGGGCCACAGCATCACGTTTGAACTGTTCGGAGTACCTAGGCATGGTGGTAGATTACCTTTCTTCCCAACCCAACCGGGCTGGATATCAGGTGTCTACCTAACGGGGGCCAGGTCC
>NZ_JAVBIG010000035.1:0-1236 GCF_032821655.1 Corynebacterium sp. CTNIH16
AATTGTCGGCGCAGAACCACTCGACCAGTGAGCTATTACGCACTCTTTCAAGGATGGCTGCTTCTAAGCCAACCTCCTGGCTGTCTTCGCGATCCCACATCCTTTTCCACTTAGTACACCCTTAGGGGCCTTAACCGGCGATCTGGGCTGTTTCCCTCTCGACTATGAAGCTTATCCCCCACAGTCTCACTGCCGTACAACACAATTAGTGGCATTCGGAGTTTGGCTGACATTGCTAAGATTGTAGTCCCGCTCAACCAACCAGTCGCTCTACCTCCACCAAGCTATAATACGACGCTGCACCTAAATGCATTTCGGGGAGAACCAGCTATCACGGAGTTTGATTGGCCTTTCACCCCTACCCACAGCTCATCCCCGCAGTTTTCAACCTACGTGGGTTCGCGCCTCCACAACCTCTTACAGCTGCTTCACACTGGCCATGGGTAGATCACCCCGCTTCGGGTCCAGGACATGCCACTTGCCACCCCATTAGGATTCGGTTTCCCTACGGCTACCCCACACGGGTTAACCTCGCGACATGCCGCTGACTCGCAGGCTCATTCTTCAAAAGGCACGCCATCACACACAAACGGTGCTCTGACGGATTGTAAGCACATGGTTTCAGGAACTATTTCACTCCCCTCCCGGGGTACTTTTCACCATTCCCTCACGGTACTTAATACACTATCGGTCACACTGAGTATTTAGGCTTACCGGGTGGTCCCGGCAGATTCACAACAGATTCCACGAGCCCGCTGCTACTCGGGCAACCCAACAACCTGCATGCCATTGTCTTCAACTACAGGACTCTCACCTTCTCCGGCAGGTCATTCCAAACCACTTCACCTAACAACAACACACAAGCACGATGATGGCAGTCACCGCACGTTGGGGCCCACAACACCGCACACACAACCCCTACCAGGTATCACATGCACACGGTTTAGCCTCATCCACGTTCGTTCGCCACTACTAGCAGAATCATTATTATTTTCTCCTCCTACGGGTACTGAGATGTTTCACTTCCCCGCGTAAACCCCCACAACAGCTATGAATTCACTGAAGGGTAACCCCACATAACCAGGGCCAGGTTTCCCCATTCGGACATCCTCGGATCAACGCTTAATTGACAACTCCCCGAGGCTTAACGCAGCCTTTCACGTCCTTCATCGGCTCAGCATGCCAAGGCATCCACCATGCGCCCTAAATAACGAACACACAAACCACCACACACAA
>NZ_JAVBIG010000037.1:0-674 GCF_032821655.1 Corynebacterium sp. CTNIH16
AGTGGGGCTCAAGTACACCGCCGAAGCCGCGGCAACTTTTTAAGTTGGGTAGGGGAGCGTCGTGCATGGGTGGAAGCGTTACCGTAAGGAGGCGTGGACTGTGTGCGAGTGAGAATGCAGGCATGAGTAACGAATTGATAGGTGAGAATCCTATCCGCCGGATGACTAAGGGTTCCTGGGTCAAGTTCGTCTTCCCAGGGTGAGTCGGGACCTAAGGCGAGGCCGACAGGCGTAGTCGATGGATAACCAGTTGATATTCTGGTACCCGTACATGCGCGCCCATGATGAAGCACTGATACTAACCACCGCGGATGCACTACCGATACTCTTTGAGTGTTGGTGGTGTTGATGTCGTGGGGCCTGATGTGTGGTTCAAGTGATGGGGTGACGCAGTGAGGTAGCCACGCCACTTAGTGGATTGGTGGTGTAAGCGTGCAGACCGTGTGGTAGGTAAATCCGCTACACATTTAGGTTGAGGCGTGATGCGTAGACCCAATGGGGTTGATGGTGGTGATCCTGTACTGTCGAGAAAAGCCTCTAGCGATGTGTGTGTATGGCCCGTACCCTAAACCGACACAGGTAGTCAGGTTGAAAATACTAAGGCGTTCGGGTGAACTGTGGTTAAGGAATTCGGCAAAATGCCCCCGTAACTTCGGGAGAAGGGGGGCCTCACG
>NZ_JAVBIG010000038.1:0-557 GCF_032821655.1 Corynebacterium sp. CTNIH16
GATTCGGCGGTAAACGCTGCCGTCGGCGATGTAGCTACGGTGTGAGCGACGATTGAGCGGTCGAACAAGTCCATCACTGGTGACAAATACACTTTTCGGCCTGCGACCCTAAACTCGGTGACGTCGCTGACAAAGACGGTGTTTGGCGTGTCTGGGGTGAACTTGCGGTCAAGCTTGTTGTCAGCAATGCGGCTTATAGTTCCTGCGTAGGAAACATACGGCCTGCGTTGGCGGATCTTGGCCCGAAGCCCCATCTGGCGCATGAGTTTGTAAACGAGTTTGTGGTTGATCACCCAGCCCTTGTTGCGCAGGTCCAGCAGCACTCGCCGGTAGCCGTAGCGATGCTTGTTAGCCTCGAAGCTTTCTAGGATCGCGTTCTTGATCGCAGCGTGCTTATCTGGCTCGCTGAGTCGTTTCTGGTGATAGAAGAATGTCGCCCGCGGCATACCGGCTGCCTCTAGGAGGTACTCCAAGCGGTGGTGAGACTTGAGGATGACGATCGCTTGGACTTTCAGGCGTGTCCCTGATTCCTCAAGTCCCGCAATTTTTTTAGGTAG